>NZ_JBFTOJ010000039.1:0-52271 GCF_056397905.1 Stenotrophomonas sp. 05L414_2 | reverse complement strand
TTGGCCATGCGCTGGAACTGCACGCTGGACCACGAGTCGGCATAGCTGCAGCCATGCGAGGCATCGCGGCCGAGGATGTGGGCCTCATCGCGCGTCGCCTGGTAGTCGACCAGGATGCCGTCGCGCACCAGGTCCCAGCGCTGGGTCTTCACCCCTTCGTCGTCGTAGCCGACCGCGCCGAGGCTGCCCGGCTGGGTCTTGTCGGCGAAGAAGGTGACGATGTCGCTGCCCCAGCGGAAACCGGCATCGCGCTTGTCCAGGGTGGCGAAGCTGGTGCCGGCGTAGTTGGCCTCGTAGCCGAGCACGCGGTCCAGTTCCAGCGGGTGGCCGACATTCTCGTGGATGGTGAGGAACAGGTTGGACGGATCCAGCACCAGGTCGTACTTGCCGGGCTTCACCGAGGGCGCCTTCAGCTTCTCGCGCGCCTGGCGGGCGGCGGCGATGGCGTCCTCGACCGGGTCATAGGAATCACGGTACGCAGTGATGCCACCGGGCAGCTGCACCTTGCCGCGTGCATCGCCATCAAGGAACTCGTAGCCCATGCCCATAGGCGAGGACAGGCCGGCACGGGTGCGGAACTTGCCGCTGGCCTTGTCGATGGCAGTGGCGGTGAACGGCAGCCAGATGCGATGGATGTCCTGGTCGATGAACGAGCCGTCGCTGGAGGCGAAGTACTTCTGTTCGTTGACCAGGAACAGGGTGGAATTGATGTAGTCGGCGCCCGCATTCAGCGCGGCCGCATTGAGCGCCAGCAGCAGCTCGACCTTGTCCTGGATCGGCACTTCCATCGCATTGCGGCGGATGGGTGTCTGCCAACGCACCTCGCCGACGGCCGGGGTGGGCGCCAGCTGCACCGGGCGGGACTGGATGCTGGCATTGGCGCGGGCGATGGCGGTGGCCTGTTCGACGGCGGTGCGCACCGCCGCTTCGGTCTGCTGGTGGGTGGCGGCGAAACCCCACGCACCGTTGACGATCACCCGCACGCCCACACCGGATGATTCGCGGTTGGTCACGTTGCCGACCTGGTGCTCGCGGGTAATCACCGACTGGTTGAGGTAGCGCCCGATGCGCACGTCGCAGTAGCTGGCCTTGGCCGAACGCGCGGCAGCGAGGGCGACCTCGGCCAGGCGCCGGCGCTTGGCCGGGTCGACCGGGGCCAGCAACTGCTCGGCGGCGATCAGCCGCGAATGCGGCAGGGCCAGGCCCGCCAGGCCCAGAGCGGAAAATGCCAGGAACTCACGTCGTTGCACAGCGTCTCTCTCTCACTTCCGTGCGGCCGGCAAAGGACCGATCCGATCACGTCAACTCCTCGACTTTCGCCAGCGGCGGACATTCGGGCAAGTGACTGCAGTCATGGTCGGGGAGGGTTTCGGCAGGGCTTGCAGCCCTGCACCTGCGGTAGTGCCGGCCGCTGGCCGGCAACCTCAGCAGCAACGTCAACGTCAAAAGCGGGCATTCCGTGGGTGGGCGGGGCGGTGTGGGGTGGCAGGACACGCCGTAAACCCCAGGCCGGCCCAGCCGCTGGCGGCTGTGCGTTCGGGCGCTTGCGAAGCAATGCTTCGCAAGCAAAGCGCCCTCACCCATTGGGGGCTCGATGGCGCCATCCATGGCGCCAACGGTCCTGCCACCCCACACCGCCCCACCTCTGACAGATCTCCGCGGCTGTTGGTAGGTGTCGACCTTGGTCGACACATCTGTCAGATATCGAAATMAATCTGGGGTCAGATCCGTTTTCCGCAGGAAAACGGATCTGACCCCAAGAGCCGTTCCAGCAGATCGCGGAAAACTGTCGAAGGCGGGGTGGATCCGGTTGCGGGGGCGTGAGCGCCATGGATGGACCGAGCCTCCATGGACGGATTCACGGCGTCCCCCGCAACCGGATCCACCCCGCCGACCCACGGAATGCCGCCTTTTGACGTTGCTCTCGCTCCGGCCTCTGCAGGTGCAGGGCGCAGCCCTGCCGAGCAATACCCCCCTCGTGCACAATGAAGCCGACCCCGCCTGGACGCCGTCTCGATGTCGAGCAAGCCGTATTCAGAAGCCTGCGAACGCAACCGCGAACCGATCGCCGCTGCGCTCGACCCGTGGATGGGAGATCGCCACCGGGTGCTGGAGATCGGTAGCGGCACCGGCCAGCATGCTGCCTTCTTCGCCGAGCGCTGGCCATGGCTGCGCTGGCAGCCCAGCGACCATCCGGATCATCTGCCCGGCATCGAGGCCTGGCGCGCGGAGGCGGCGCTGCTGAACCTGCTGCCGCCGGTGGCGCTGCAGGTGGAACTGCCGCCAGCGCCCGGCCTGAGCTTGCCGGAAGGCAGCACGTTCGACGCTGCCTTCAGTGCCAATACCCTGCACATCATGAGCTGGGAGCATGTGCAGGCGTTGTTTGCCGCACTTCCCCCCCTGCTGCGCCACGGCGCGCTGCTGGCGGTGTACGGACCGTTCAACTACGGCGGTCGCTACACCAGCGACAGCAATGCGCAGTTCGATGCGTGGCTGAAGGCGCGTGATCCGCGCAGCGGCATCCGCGATAGCGAAGCGGTGCAGGCGCTGGCCGCCGACAACGGCTTTACCCGCCTGGGGGATGCGGCGATGCCGTCCAACAACCGCCTGCTGCTGTGGCGGTTGGGGTGAATCACCGGTAGTGSCGGCCGCTGGCCGGCAACACATTGTCCGGGAAGGGCAGATGCCGGCCAACGGCCGGCACTACCACCTGCCACTATTACGCCACCTGCACGATATGCAGCGCCTTCGGGTTGCGCCACTGCGCCAGCAGCACTGCTTCGCGGGCCTTGGCCTTCTCGAAGTGCGCTTCCTTGACGTGGCCGAAGCCGCGGATGTGCTCGGGCACGCTGGCAATCTCCACCGCCAGCGCCAGGCGGTCGTCATCCAGTCCGTCGATCAGCTGCTGCACCGTCGCCTCGTAATCGGTGATCAGCTGGCGCTCCATGCGACGCTCTTCGGTGCGGCCGAACACATCCAGGCGACCACCGCGCAGGAACTTCAGCTTCGCCAGCAGGCCGAACGCCTTGAACATCCACGGGCCGTATTCCTTCTTCTGCAGCCGGCCCTGTTCGTCCTTCCTGGCGAACAGCGGCGGTGCCAGATGGAAGCGCAGCTGGTAATCGCCTTCGAACTGCTGCTGCAGGCGCCGCTGGAAGTCGCCGCTGGTGTACAGGCGCGCCACTTCGTACTCGTCCTTGTACGCCATCAGCTTGAACAGGTAGCGGGCCACGGTTTCGGTCAACGCGGTGGAGCCGCCGATGCGCTCGGCTTCGGCCGCGCGTACGCGCTCGATCAGGCTGCGGTAGCGGTTGGCGTAGGCCGCATCCTGGTAGTCGGTCAGGAAGGCCGAGCGGCGCTCGATCATCTCGTCCAGCGAGCGCGACAGGCGCGCATCGTCCAGCGGCAGGAAGGCGACATCGCCACCGTGCGTCGGCAGCCCGCGCAGCTCGCGCTCGTCACCAGTGTTGCGCGGTGCGGCGGTAGCGCCCCATTCGTTGCCTTCCCATTCGCCCGGCGGCAGCGCCTGCAGCGGGCCCGGCGTGTTCTCGGTGTCGGTGTGGCGGTTGCGCACCAGGCCGGCGGCCTGCTGCACGGCCTGCGGATCGACCGCGGCCAGGCGGCCCCAGGCGAAGGCCTGCTGGTTCATCGCCACGGCCGCGCCGTTGAGTTCGATGGCGCGCATCAGCGACTCGAACGACAGCGGCACCAGGCCCTGCTGCCAGGCGTAGCCGAGGATGAACAGGTTGGCGGCGATCGCATCGCCGAGCAGCGCGGTGGCCAGCTGGGTTGCGTCCAGCAGCAGCGGCTCCTCGCCACCCAGGGCCACGCGCACGCCGGCGATGATGTCGGCGGCGGGGAACTGCATGTCCGGGCGGGTGGTGAAGGTGCCCGGCATCGCTTCGTAGGTATTGAGCACCATCTGCGAACGGCCGGCGCGTACCTTCGACAGTGCCCAGTAGTCGTTGACCACCACCATGTCGCAGCCCAGCACCAGATCGGCTTCACCAGCGGCGATGCGCACCGCATGGATGTCGTCCGGGCGGCGGGCGATGCGGATGTGCGTGGTCACTGCGCCACCCTTCTGCGCCAGGCCGGTCTGGTCGAGCACCGAGGCGCCCTTGCCTTCAAGGTGACCGGCCATGCCCAGCAGGGCGCCGATGGTCACCACGCCGGTACCGCCAACGCCGGTGATCAGGATGTTCCAGGGTTGCTCCAGGGTGCCGCGCACCACCGGTGCCGGCAGGTTGTCCAGCAGCGTGGAGGCATCGCGCTTGCTGCCCTTGCGCGGTTGCCCACCGTGCACGGTGACGAAGCTCGGGCAGAAGCCGTTGACGCAGGAATAGTCCTTGTTGCAGTTGGACTGGTCGATGTCGCGCTTGCGACCGAACTCGGTCTCCTTCGGCAGCACCGACACGCAGAAACTCTTCTTGCCGCAGTCGCCGCAGCCTTCGCAGACCAGCGAATTGATCATCACCCGCTTGGCCGGGTCTTCCAGCTTGCCGCGCTTGCGGCGGCGGCGCTTCTCGGTGGCGCACGTCTGTTCGTAGATCAGGATCGAAACACCCTTCACTTCGCGCAGGCGCTTCTGCACCGCATCCAGCTCGCTGCGGTCGTGGAACTCCACGTCGCTGGGGAAATGCTCGCGCTGGCGCGTCCACTTGGCGATGTTGTCCGACAACACCATGATGGTGTGGATGCCCTCGGCCCGCATCTGCTTTGCGATGTCCGGCACGCTCAACGGGCCGTCCACCGGCTGCCCGCCGGTCATCGCCACCGCGTCGTTGTAGAGGATCTTGTAGGTGATGTTGACGCCGGCGGCGATCGCCTGGCGGATGGCCAGCGAACCGCTATGGAAATAGGTGCCGTCGCCCAGGTTCTGGAACACATGCTGGGTGTCGGTGAACGCGGCCTGCCCGGCCCACGTCACGCCTTCGCCACCCATGTGGGTGAAGGTGTCGGTGCTGCGGTCCATCCAGGTCACCATGTAATGGCAACCGATGCCGGCCAGCGCACGCGAGCCGTCCGGCACGGTGGTGGAGGTGTTGTGCGGGCAGCCGGAGCAGTAGTGCGGCACGCGCGGGAAGCTGGCGCGCGGCAACGCAAGCTCGGCTTCCTTCTCCTGCATCCACTGCAGGCGCTGCTCGATGGATTCGTTGTTGAAGAACTTCTGGATGCGGCGACCGATCACGCCGGCGATGGTGGCCGGGGTCAGTTCGCCGGTGGACGGCAGGATCCACTCGCCGGCCTCGTCGTACTTGCCGACGATGGACGGGCGCTGGCCCCAGCTGGCTGGCCAGTTGAAGAACTGCTCCTTCATCTGGCGCTCGATGAAGGCACGCTTCTCCTCCACCACGATGATGTCTTCCAGGCCCTGCGCAAAGCGCGCGATGCCTTCCGGTTCCAGCGGCCAGGTCATGCCGACCTTGTACACGCGGATGCCGATGTCGGCGCAGGCCTGCTCGTCCAGGCCCAGGTATTCCAGGGCCTGCAGCACGTCCAGGTAGCTCTTGCCGGTGGTGACGATGCCCAGCCGCGCACGCGGCGCGTCCATCACCACCTTGTCGATGCCGTTGGCACGCGCGAAGGCCTGCGCGGCTTTCACCGCATAGCGGTGCAGGCGCATCTCCTGGTCCAGTGGCGGATCGGGCCAGCGGATGTTGAGGCCGCCGGCGGGCATGTCGAAGTCCTCCGGCAGCACGATGCGCCGGGCCAGCGGATCAACCTCGACCGAGGCCGACGATTCCACCGTCTCGGCGATCGTCTTGAAGCCGACCCAACGCCCGGTGTAACGGCTCATCGCCCAGCCGAGCAGGCCCATGTCGAGGATGTCCTGCACGCCGGCCGGGTTCAGCACCGGCATCATCGCGCTGACGAATTCGTCCTCGCTGCCATGCGGCAGGGTCGAGCTGCGGCAGGCATGGTCATCGGCGGCCAGTGCCAGCACACCACCATGGCGCGACGTGCCGGCGGCATTGGCGTGCTTGAACACGTCGCCGCAGCGGTCCACGCCCGGGCCCTTGCCGTACCACATGCCGAACACGCCCTGCACGTTGGCACCGGGGAACAGGTTGGTCTGCTGGGTACCCCACACCATGGTGGCGCCCAGGTCCTCGTTGAGGCCCGGGGTGAACTTCACCTTGGCCGTTTCCAGGTGCTTGCGCGCGCGCCACAGTTCCAGGTCGAAGCCGCCCAGCGGGCTGCCGCGATAGCCACTGATGAAACCGGCGCTGTCGATGCCCGCAGCTTCGTCGCGCAGGCGCTGCATCAGCGGCAGCCGCACCAGCGCCTGCACGCCACTCAGGTAGATCCGCCCTTCGTTGCGGGTGTACTTGTGGTCGAGCGTGTAATCACGGTCGAGCAGGTCGGCGGAAGCGGGCGAGGTGAGTTGCGCGGTACTGGTCATGGCTGGCCTGTCAGGATCGGCTGGCACCGGCCGCGCAGGTGCACGCGGCGGGAAAGGCGCGAATTGTAACAGTGGGGGGCCAGGGCCCCCGGCACTCGCGCCGGGGCCGTGCTGGGGTTAGGATCGGGGAGAGAGAGGGAGGGTTGGTGTTTCAACCTTGGGGGAATTGGGATGTCAGTTGCAGGACAGTTCCTGGCCGGCGTGTTGCTGGTTTCGGGAGCGGCCACTGTGTGGGCCGCGCCGGCATTGCCGGCACCGCAGGAGTTCTATTTCGACAGCGACGCCGCTGCCGCGCCGATCACGGTGGTGCAGGGTGAAGGCGAAGACCTGGTGGCACAGCTGCTGAAGCATCGCGAGCGTGGCCGCAAGGGGCTGGAAGCCACGGCGCAGCTGGCGTCGGTGGCCATCGCGCAGGGGCGCGCGGAACTGGGCGACAAGCTCTATCGCGAGGCACTGGCCGAGGCGCCGGTGCAGAGCGCGCTGGGCCGCAGCGTACGCTGGAACTATGGCTGGGACCTGTTGCGGCAGGGCCAGGCGCTGGCCGCGCTGGAACAGTGGCAGGCCGCTGCCAGCACCCTGCGCAGCAATCCGGGCTGGGTACCGCCGAGCTATGCGTTGGCGCTGTGGCGGGCCGGCCAGCAGCAGGAGGCGGTGAAGTGGTATGCCGCCGCCGTACGGACCGAGCCGGGGCAATGGCGCGACAGCAGCCATTACGCGCAGCTGTTGCCGCAATGGCGCGACGACGAACGCGCGACGTTGGCCGAAGTACAGCAGGCCTGGCTGGCCGCGCCTCCAGCCTGGCCCTGACAGCGGCCGGCCGCTGGCGGCGTGCAAGGGGGCCTACAATGGTTGGCCCTTCGCTGCCATGAGCTCCGGATGCGCCAACGCGCTACCTTGCTGTTGTTCCTGTCGCTGCTGCTGCCAGGGGGGCTGAATGCTCAGGACCGGTCCGTGCCGGACTGGCTGCAGCCGGTCGTCACCCGCATCGCCGCCCTGCAGGCCAGCGATGTCCCGGCCGAGCGCTGGCAGGGGGCCGAGTTGTCGCTGGCATTGGGCGTAAAGGCCGATGGCCAGCGCCTGACCGATGCCGATGCACTCACGCCGGTTTTCCTGGACGCCTGGCAGGCCGCGCCAGCGCACCGCTTCCACCGCCACCGCCTGTTGCGGCTGTGCCAGGGCACGCTCACCTGCGGTGACCCCGTCGGTCGCAATCTTGGCTTGCCCACGGCTGCGCCCACAGGTGCCGGGCTGTTGCCGGCACTGCTGGAGGCGCAGCGTGCGGACGATCAGGACAACGGCGAGGGCGCGTGGCAGGCGGTGCAGGTGGCCTGGCGGTTGGAAGAAGTCGGCATGGCGACACAGCAGCTGCGCGCCGCCGCGGAACGGCAACCGTTCGGTGATGGGACGCGGCGGCTGCTGGCGATGCAGCTGCAGGCGCTGGCAGGGGTGTCGTTGTCCGACACGCCGCTGGAGGAGGCGGACCGCAGCCCGCGGCAGATCGTCGAAGACGCCCTGCTGGGGTCGCTGGAGGAACGCACCTTGTGGGACTTCGCCGGCATTGCGCTGTGCGGGCAGGCACAGCACAGCGCAACGTGCAGGAGGCTGGCCACGCAGATGACAGCCAGTGGCGATCTGGGTCTGCAGGAACTGGCACTGCGGCTGGTGCCCGCCGATCCTGATGCCCAGCGCGCACTTGACTGGCTGCAGTGGCAACAGCTGAGTGCGCGGCGGCGGGGGCTGCCCGCCGGCTACCTGCAGCGCGCCGCGCGCGAAGGCACGACGGCAGCCATCAGCCGCCTGTTGCAGGAAAACGGTCTGCCGCTGACCCCGCCCGCTGGCTGGAGCCCAGACACCGCACCCTGACCGACAGGGAATCCACGCCCTGCGTGGATGGACGCGGTGGCGGCGACCTTCAGTCGTCCGCGGACACCGTGCGCCCCGACGCCCATTCCCGCAACGCCGCCACCTGCTCGGCCATCAGCACCGACAACGGCCGTGTCGTGCGGATCTCGCCCATCAGCAGTTCGGTATCCAGTGGCCGGCCTTCGGCATGCGCCGAATACAGCCCGGCCACGATCGCCTGCTCGATTTCCGCACCGGAAAACCCGTTGGCCGCTGCGGCCAGTGCGGGCAGCGCGAAGTCGTCGGCATTGAGCTGGCGCCGTCCCAGGTGCAGCCGCAGCAGTTCCACGCGCACATCGGCCGAGGGCAGGTCGACGAAGAAGATCTCGTCGAAGCGGCCCTTGCGCAGCAGCTCGGCCGGCAGCTCGTGCACCTGGTTGGCGGTGGCCACGATGAACACCGGCGCCTTGCGCTCGGCCATCCAGGTCAGCAGGTAGCCGAGCACGCGGCGCGACACGCCGCCATCCTCGGTGCCGGTGGCCAGGCCCTTTTCGATCTCATCCATCCACAGCACGCACGGCGCCAGCTGCTCGGCCGAGGCCAGTGCCTGGCGCAGGTTGGCTTCGGTCTCGCCGTGGTACTTGTTGTACAGCGCGCCCACGTCCAGGCGCAGCAGCGGCACGCCGAAGCCGGCGGCGGTGGCCTTGGCCAGCATCGACTTGCCGCAGCCCTGCACGCCCAGCAGCAGCATGCCGCGCGGCGGGTCCAGCCCGGCCGGTGCCGAGCCGGCGATGAAGGCGACGCGACGCTGGTTGATCCAGCGCTTGAGCCGGTTGGCGCCAGCCACATCGCCGAAGCGCGCGCTGTCATGTTCAAAGAACAGGTGGCCGCTGCGGTTGAGCAGCTCGAACTTCAGCCGCGCCAACTGCGGCAGGTCGTCGTCGCGCAGCGCGCCATCGGCATAGATCAGCTGCCGCGCGATGCGCCGCGCATCGACCAGGCTCAGGCCCTGCAGGTTCTTCAGGATCTTCTTGACCGCCTCGCTGTCCACTTCCACCCGGCGCCCGCCGTGTTCGCGTGCATAGGCATCGGCTTCCTCGCGCAGCATCTTCAGCAGTGCATTGGCGTCGGGCAGGCGCGGGTTGAAGCGCACCGCCAGGGCTTCCAGTTCGGMGGGCAGTTCCACCTTGGCGCCGATCAGCACCAGCACGTGCGGTTCGCTGTGGCGGCGCTGGATCAGGTCGCGCAGGGCACGCTGGTGGCTGGCGTAGCCCAGGTAGGGGTGGAAATCGAGCAGCAGGTACACGCCGCGCTGGTCGGCCTGGCGGATCATCTGCAATGCGGCACTGGCATCGGGCGGACCGACCGGCTCGTCCTCGCGCTCCAGGTCGATGCGGCGCAGGCCTTCGGTGATCGACCAGCGGTGCAGGGCCCGCCAGACATGCATCAGCGTCTGCCGGAACAGCTCGACGATGCGACCCTCATCCTGGGTCTCGACCACGATCAACGGCGTGTTGGCGCGGATCAGTGCGCTCAGGTCCTGCAGTTCGCTCATGGCGGTTCGATCCTTCGGGGGCGCCACGATAGCAAAGGCCGGGGGCACTGGTTCAGCACGGCTCTACCTTCCGTCACCATCGGCGGTGTACGCTCGGGGCACGTACCCGGAAGCGAGGCTGGCATGAAGACGATCCTGGTGGCCGGTTCCAAGGGCGGGGTGGGCAAGACCACCATCGCCACCCACCTGGCCGCGTACGCGGCATTGCAAGGCAAGGCCACGGTGATCGCCGATGCCGACCCGCAGGGCTCCAGCACCCGCTGGGCACAGCGCCGGGCCGGGCTGGAAAGCGCGGTACTGCCGATCGACGTGTACCGCAAGAAGCAATGGGCGCAGAAGCTGCCCGATGGTACCGATACCGTGGTGATCGATGCACCGGCCGGCGCGCTGGCCGACGATATCCCGCATTTCCTCGACGCTGCCGATGCCGTGGTGGTGCCGGTGCTGCCCTCGGCACTGGACATCGAAGCCATCGTCGGCTTCCTCAACAGCCTGGCCCAGGTACCGCGCGTGCACAGCCGCAAGCTGCCGGTCGGGCTGGTGCTGAACCGCACCAAGCCCTGGACCCAGACCTCGCAGCAGGCCCTGCAGATGCTGGCTGACTGGCCCTATCCGGTGGTCGCCCAGCTGCGCGACAGCCAGAGCTATGTGGTCATGACCGGCCTGGGCCGCAGTCTTTTCGATTACCGCTCCGCCCAGGTGCGCGAGCACCAGGCCGACTGGGAACCCCTGTTGTCCTGGCTGAAGCTGTAACAGCCGTAGGTCTCCATCCCTTCATTGGAATCCCGCAATGCGCGAACTGATCCTGCTCCGCCACGCCCACGCCGAACCGGCCACCACCGGCCAGGCCGACCTCGACCGGCCGTTGTCGCCGGTGGGGCTCGCTGAAGCCGAAGCCGCCGGCAAGTGGCTGAAGGAGAACAACCTGCTGCCGGACTGCGTGCTGTGTTCACCGTCGCGGCGGACCCGCGAAACCCTGGAAGCGGTGATGGCAGCCATCGGCTATGTCGAAAAGCGCCTGGAAGACCGCATCTACGAGGCCACCCCCGGCACCCTGGCCGCGCTGGTGGACGAGCGCCGTGACCTGGACCGGGTGCTGATCGTCGGCCACAACCCCGGGCTGGAGCAGCTGGTGGCGCTGATGACCGATGGCACCAGCAGTGATTACCGTGGCATGCCGCCGGGCGGCGTGGCCGTGCTCGGGTTCGCCCGCGAGGCGACGATCGAGCCGGGCGTGGCCAGCCTGAACGCCTTCTGGTGGCCGTGAGCCGATGAGGTTGGCGTTGCCGGGCCGCTGTCTGCTGCCAGTCGTTCTGGCCATCGGCCCGGCCTGGGCTGCCGCACCGCCACCGACCGCGCTGCCGGCGGTCGTGGCCGAACCGCCGCGTACGCTGCAGCTGGATGTGGTGCGCTCGCAGATCGGTTTCGAAGTCCGCACCCGCTTCGGCCAGCGCATCGAGGGCGTGTTCCCCCGTTTCGAGGGGCGTATCGAGGTGCTGTCCGATGGCCGCCACCAGGTCCACCTGAAGATGTTCACCCGCACCGTGGAGATTCCCGGCAAGGACCGCTATACCGGCTGGATGCGCGGCCCCGAGTTCTTCGATGCCGGCCGTTACCCGTTCGTGGAGTTCGACTCGCTGCCGTACTGGCCGGAGACGGTTGCCGAGGGCGGCGGTATCGACGGCCGGCTGACCCTGCGCGGGGTCAGCCATCCGGAGACGCTCAAGGTCGAGAAAGCGGAATGTGCCCGACCCGGCTATGATTGCGACGTCGTCAGCCGCGGTACCGTGCAACGAGGTCGGTATGGCATGGACAGCTGGCAGCTTGCCTTGAGTGACCGAGTGACTTTCGTATTGCGTGCGCGCCTCAGCGAGGCGCCGAAACCGTGAATCCCTTGCTGCGTGTATTGGCGCTGGCAACCGTGTTGCTGGGCAGCGGCTGCGCGTCGCTGTCGCATGCCCAGCGTGATCGCGCCGAGGCGATTGCCGTGCAGGCGCGCTCGACCCAGGTCGATTGCCAGCAGGCCGACCGCTGCGCGCTGGATTCGCCCCTGCGGGCACTGGCCGGCCGGGCGTTCAGCGAATCGACCCCGGACCAGCCGCGGCACTACGCCACCCTGCTGGACGAGGGCGAAGGTGCGCTGGTCGCGCGCCTGAACCTGCTGCGCAGCGCCACCCGCAGCATCGACCTGCAGACCTACATCTTCGACAAGGACGACAGCGCCCGCCTGGTCATCGACGAGCTGCTGGCGGCGTCGCGGCGCGGGGTGAAGGTGCGGCTGCTGATCGACCAGCTTTCGGCGATCTCCGACCTGCAGATCCTCGGCGCACTGGCCGGTGCCCACGAGAACTTCCAGCTGCGGGTCTACAACCCGACCTTCGGCAAGGCCCGTCTGAACTACTTCGACTATGCCGGCAGCGTGCTGTGCTGCTTCCGCCGCTTCAACCAGCGCATGCACAACAAGCTGCTGGTGGTTGACGATGCGATCGGCGTGGTCGGTGGGCGCAACTACCAGGACGACTATTACGACTGGGACCGCGAATACAACTTCCGCGACCGTGACGTGCTGATCGCCGGCCCCGAAGCACGCGCGATGGCGGCCAACTTCGATGCCTTCTGGCGCGCGCAGCGCAGCGTGCCGGCCGAGCGCCTGAACGATGTCGGCCGTACCCTGCTCAAGCAGGGCGTGCCGCTGCTGCCGCCGGCGCAGTTCCGCAGGCCCGAGCGGGTGGAGCGGGTCAGCGAGGAAGCCAACGACGTCGCCTTCGTCACCCGTTCGTTCGTGGATACCGCCCTGCCGGTCGCCTCGGTGCGCTATGTGGCCGATCTGCCGCGCAAGCACCGGCGTGAGCGCGCCGACGCCCCACTGGCCGGGCAGCATGTCACCGAGCCGCAGCTGGATGCACTGATCTCCAGTGCGCAGCACGAAGTGATCCTGCAGACGCCCTACCTGGTGCTGTCCAAGCCGGCACAGAAACTGTTCCGCGAGCTGCGCAAGCGCCCGCAGCCGCCGCGCGTGGTGGTATCCAGCAACAGCCTGGCCGCCACCGACAACCCGATCGTGTATGCGCTGTCCTACAAGTACAAGCGGCGCAACATGCGCGAGCTGGGCTTCAACATCTTCGAATTCAAGCCGTTCCCGCTGGATGCCCCGGTCGATTACCGCAACCTGCTGCCCGACCCGATCGCAGCGCCGGGCAGCGATACCGGCCGCAATCCGCTGCTCGGTGGCAGCGCGGCGGGCAGCAATGCCGGTGGCGGTAGTGGTGGTGATGCGGTGGCCGCTGCGGATGTGGACGACCGGCCGGCGCGGGTGATCCATCCGCGTACCGGCAGTGCGTATGAGAATGCCCGTGCGCGCCGGCGTGCTGCCGGCAGCGAAGTCGAGACCCGCCTGCTGCGTACCGAAACGCGCCCCTCGTTCCTGGGCAGCAAGGCGGTCAACAAGCCGCTGCCGGTCACCCGCAAGGGCGCGCGCATGGGCCTGCATGCCAAGTCGCTGGTGGTCGACCGCCGCATCGGCGTGGTCGGCACCCACAACTTCGATCCGCGCAGCGAGAACTACAACACCGAAGGCGCGGTGATCATCGACGATCCGACCTTCGCCGAGCAGCTGGCCCAGAGCATCCTGCGCGATACCCACCCGCAGAACTCCTGGACGGTGGCGCCGCGTGCCAAGCCGCCGGTCCTGTCCGGCCTGAACTACAGCGTCGGCAAGGCCTCCGAGGCGCTGCCGATCCTCGACTTCTGGCCGTGGCGCTATGCCACCGACTACGAGTTCAAGCCCGGCCCGGACTGCCCGCAGCCACTGCCGCGGCAGAGCGCCGATTTCCACCGCTGCTATGTCGCGGTGGGCGACTTCCCCGAGGTCAATGTCGGGCCGAAGTGGCTGCTGGTGCGCATGCTGACCGCATTCGGCGCCGGCCTCGTTCCCATCCTCTGAAGGTAGCCGCATGACCCAGGTATTCCGCGAAGCCGTTTCCATCGAGCAGCTCAACGCACTCAGCCGCAATACCGCCATCGATACTCTCGGCATCGTCTTCAGCGCCGCTGGCGAGGACTGGCTGCAGGCGACCATGYCGGTGGATGAGCGCACCCGCCAGCCGTACGGCATCCTGCACGGYGGCGCYTCGGTGGTGCTGGCCGAAACCCTCGGCAGCAGCGCCGGCAACCTCTGCGTGGATACCGCCAAGCAGGTCTGCGTGGGCCTGGAGATCAACGCCAACCACGTACGCGCCGTGCGTTCGGGTACGGTCACCGGCACCGCGCGCGCGGTGCACGTGGGCCGCAGCACCCAGCTGTGGGAAATCCGCATCGAGGACGAGCAGGGCCGGCTGGTCTGCATCTCGCGGCTGACCCTGGCCGTGGTGGCGGCCGGGCACGGTTGAGCCGTCGCGGCATCGGTGACGGCGGCGGAACCCAGCGTTCCCCACCGATGGCCGCCGTCAATGAGACTTATGGCCGAATTCGGCTGGCAGCGATGGCAGCCCTCCGGTATCGTGCGTGGATGACTTCCCCCACTCCGGCCCCCCGCGGCGGCGTGGCGCGTGTGTGCCGTTACCTGTACCGCGTACCGCTGCTGTTGGTCCACATCACCGTGTTCCTGCCGCTGATCCTGATCGGCATGCTTCCGCCATGGGGCGAGCTGCGCGTGGGCGATGCTACCTTCGGCGCCAAGGTAGTGAACTGGTGGCAGGGCGGCCTGATGTGGATCTTCGGCTTCCGCCTGTCGCGCGTCGGCCAGCCGCTGCCGGGCGCAGTGCTGTTCGTCGCCAACCATGTCAGCTGGGTCGATATCTCCATCCTGCACAGCCAGCGCATGATGGGCTTTGTCGCCAAGCGCGAGATCGCCAGCTGGCCGGTGGTCGGTTGGCTTGCCGCGCGCGGCCAGACCATTTTCCACCAGCGTGGCAACACCGAATCGCTCGGTGGGGTGATGCAGGTGATGGCCGACCGCCTGCGCGCCGGCAAGGCGGTAGGCGTGTTCCCGGAAGGGCGTACCCGCGGCGGCCATGACGTTGGCCCGTTCCATGCGCGCATCTTCCAGGCCGCCGTCGAAACCAGCGTGCCGGTGCAGCCGGTGGCGCTGATCTACGGCGTGCGCGGGGATGCACAGACCATCGTGGCCTTCGGCCCGGGCGAGAGTTTCTTCGCCAATTTCCTGCGCCTGCTCGGTGAGCCGGCGCGGCATACCGAAGTGCATTTCCTGGAGCCGATCGGCACCCAGGACCTGGAAGGCCGTCGGCGCATCGCGGAAACTTCGCGCGCGCGCATCGTGGCGGCCATGAGCGGGGATTGAGGCGAGGGTGGCCGTGTCTCCGCCACCGACCCTCGACGCTGATGCGCCGATGCTCACCGCGTCCGACTATCAGCCGCCGCGCTGGCTGCGCAATCCGCACCTGCAGTCGATGCTCAGCTCCAGCCGCATGCGCCTGCAGCGCGGCCTGCTGCTGCTGGCCGCCACCGGCGCGGTCAGCGAGGAGCTGATCCTCGATGGTGGCGAAGGTGTGCGCCTGCAGGGTTGGCACAGCCATGTCGAAGGGCGCGAACCGCGCGGCATCGCCCTGCTGCTGCACGGCTGGGAAGGCAGCGCCGAATCCAGCTACATGCGCATGGCYGCTGCCCGCATGCTGGAGCAGGGGTTCGACGTRGTGCGGCTGAAYTTCCGCGACCACGGCAACACCCATCATCTCAATCCCGGCATCTTCCACTCCAACCTCATCGACGAAGTGGTGCACGCCGCAGGCGATGTCGCCCAGCGCTGGCCCGATCTGCCGCTGGTTGCAGCCGGCTACTCGCTGGGTGGCAACTTCGTGCTGCGGCTGGCCCTGCGCGCACCGGCCGCCGGTGTACCGCTGCAGCACGTGGCCGCGGTCTGCCCGGTGCTCGACCCCGGGCTGACCATGGAGAACATCGAGAACGGCCCGGCGATGTACGACTGGTACTTCCGCCGCAAGTGGGCCGGCTCGCTGCGGCGCAAGCGCGATCTGTTCCCCGAACTGAGCGACTGCGACGACCGTGTGCTGAACATGGACATCCGTTCGCTGACCGCCTGGCTGGTCGAGCGGCACACCACGTTCGGTTCGTTGCAGGCCTATTTCGATGGCTACTCCATCGCCGGCGACCGCCTGTCCACGCTGCAGGTACCTGCTGACATCCTGATGGCGCAGGACGATCCGGTGATCCCCTACGCGACCTTCCGCGACTGGCAGCTGCCGCAGCAGGCGCGGCTGGAAACCGCCTGCTGGGGCGGCCACTGTGGCTTCCTGGAAAACTGGCGCGGCGATGGGTTCTCCGAGCGCTGGGTCGCACAGCGCCTGCGGCGGGTCCTGCCGGGCTGAACCGGCACCGGCGCGCGGCCCGCTACAATGCGGGTTTGACCTTGAACCGGACGGCCATGCAAGACCAGATCCTCCAAGCGTTGCGCCAGAACGATGCCGGCCAGGCCGTGCAGCTGGCCCAGGCGTGGACCCGTGACGAACCCGGCAAGGCCGAGGCCCACCGCTGGCTGGCGCTTGCGCTGCAGCAGCAGGGCCAGGCCGAGGCCGCGATGGAGGCGTTGCAGCAGGCGCTGCAGCTGGCCCCCGATGATGCGCAGCTGCACCTGCAGCACGCCGGCCTGCTGCTGGCACTGCGCCAGTTCGACGGTGCCGATGAAGCCCTGCTGCGCACCACCGGGCTGGACCCCAACGCCTTCCCGGCTTACCTGATGCAGGCGCACCTGGCGGTGGGCCGCAATGATTTCGACGAGGCCCAGCGGCTGTCGACCCTGGCCTCGCGGCTGGAGCCGGACCATCCGGAACTGCTGACCATCGATGGCATGGTCGCGCTGCGCCGCGGCGACGCCGACCGTGCGCTGGCCCTGTTGTCGGCGGCCAGCCAGGCGCTGCCGGACGATACCCGCGTGCTGTACGCACTGGGCTTTGCCTATCTGGGCAAGGACATGCTGGCGTTTGCCGAGCAGGCGTTCCGTCGCGTGCTGGCGTTGAACCCGAAGATGTCCTCGCTGCACGGCATGGTGGTGCAGCTGGCCTTGCGCCAGGGCAACGTGGAGGCCGCCGCCGAGGCAATGCAGCAGGCGCTGCAGGAGCCGGAGCTGGACGTGCCGCCGATGCGCCGCCTGGCCGGCGAACTGGCACTGCGCAGTGGCCAGCCGCTGCAGGCGCTGGAGCACCTGCTGCCGCTTCTGGAATCGCTGCAGGGTGATCGCCAGGTGCTGCAGCTGCTGCTGATGTCCTGGCAGCGCCTGGGCCGCGAAGATGAAGCCCGCACACGCCTGGATGACGCTCTGGAAAGCAATGACCAGCTGCATGACCTGTGGCTGGCACGACTGGCCGTGGAAGACGTCGGCAGTGCCGGCGCCGTAGCCGTCGTGGAGCGCTGGATGGCAGCGATGCCCGGCCACCTGCCGGCGCTGGAAGCGCGCATGCGCCTGCATGACATGGCCGGCGAGCATGAGCAGGGCGAAGCCATCGCCGAGCGCATCACCACCCTGGAACCGGGCCGCGTCAGCGGTGAAAGCCGTCGCGTCGAGGGGCTGCTGCAGCGTGACCCGGCCGCCGCCGTGGAGCGCGTGCAGGCCCTGATCGCACAGGCACCGGAGGGACACCGCGCTGATCTGCGGACCTGGCTGGGCGAGATCCAGGATCGCGCCGGGCAGCCGGAAGAAGCGCTGCGTACGTGGATGGCGCTGCAGACCGACCAGGCTTCGCAGCGGCTGCCGTTGCCGCCGCAGGCCAAGGCACCGCCGAGCTGGCCGGAGATGGCCAGCATCGACGAAGCGACGCGCGACAGCGGCTCGGCGCCGATCTTCCTGTGGGGCGCCCCGGGTTCGGGCGTGGAGCGGGTGGCAACCGGCCTGGCCGCTGCCAGCCCGGTGCTGCGCAGTGATCGTTACACCGCCACGCCACCGGACGATGCCTTCCAGAACTACAACACGCTGCAGGACCTGGCGTCGGGCGTGCTGAGCCCGGAACGCCTGGTCGAGCGTTGGCGCGAGCACCTGCCCGCCCGCGGCCTGGAAAGTGACACCGTGATCGACTGGCTGCTGTGGTGGGACAACGCGCTGTTGTGGGCATTGCGCCCGCAGCTGCCGCAGGGTCGCCTGCTGCTGGTGCTGCGCGACCCGCGCGACATGCTGCTGGACTGGATCGCCTATGGTGCCGCCGCTCCGCTGGCGATGACCTCGATGGCCGAAGCCAGCCAGTGGCTGGTGCGTTCGCTGACCCAGATCGCCGCGCTGCACGAGGAAGACCTGTATCCGCACGTGCTGCTGCGCATCGACGACATCGGCAACGATGCACATGCGATGGCCGACCTGCTGGGCCGCGTGTTCGGGCGTCCGATGCCGCCGGCTGCACAGCTGGGTGCACCGCGCCTGCCTGCCGGCCACTGGCGCAGGTATCGCGACGTGATGGGCGCCGCGTTCGCCCAGCTCACCCCGGTCGCGGTGCGCTTGGGTTACCCGGAAGAGTGAGGAGCATCTGATGCAACTGAGCAGTCACAGCCTGGTCAACGGTGCGCCGATCGACCGTGAGTTCGCCGCCGGCGATGCCGCCGGCTTCGCCCCCGACCGCAACCCGCACCTGGCCTGGAGCGGTGTGCCCGATGGCACCCGCTCGTTCCTGCTGGTGTGCGTGGACCCGGACGTGCCAACGGTGCCGGAAACGGTCGGCCGCGATGACATGAGCGTGCCGCGCGATCAGCCGCGCTGCGATTTCGTGCACTGGGTGATGGCCGACATTCCGGCTTCGGTGCAGGAGATCGCCGCTGGCAGCTGCAGCGATGGTTTCGTGGTGAAGGGCAAGACCGCGCCGGCCGGCCCGGCCGGCAGCCGCCAGGGCCTGAATGATTTCACCGGCTGGTTCGCCGGCAATCCGGACATGGCCGGTGATTACCTCGGCTACGACGGCCCGTACCCGCCGTTCAACGACGAGCGCGTGCACCGCCCGCTGTACGTGGCAGCCGGCCAGCGGCCGGCTCTACCCACCAGCGAAGAAGGGCGGCCAGTGGCCGCCCTCTTCATTTCGCCGGCAGCGGCGCGGGTTTGAACACCAGCACTTCGCCCTTGGCATTGCGCACGACCAACGCACCGGTGTCGTCCAACGCGAGGGTGGGTGCGGTATCGCGACCGTGAAACAGCGTTTCGGCTCGCCGTTCCTGCGCATCCACCTTGGGATTGATGCACAGCGCGGTGGTCCGGATGCCGCTCTCCAGGATCAGCCGGTCGTCCTGCAGGTGGTAATGACTGCTGGCCTGGTTGCACAGGTTCAACTCGCTCATGTAGCCGGGCTGGAAGCGCAGCGTGTACGGCGCCCGGCCCCTGACGAACAACGCGTCGATACGCTTGCCCTGCGCGTCGGTGGCGCGCGTGAGCTGCCACGGATGGGCTTCAAGCTGGTCGGTGGTGGGTGTGCTGGCGGCGCGTGCACTGCTGCCAATGCCAATGCCAATGCCAATGCCGATGGCCAGCCAGGCCAGTGTGAGCATGTACGTCCGTTTCATGCCGATCTCCCTGATGCATGTGGGTAGTGCCGACCGCTGGCCGGCATGTTCCGCAGGTCGCCTGAGCTGTGTGCAGCCGCCGGCCAGAGGCCGGCCCTGCCCACAACGAAGAAGGGCGACCTCGCGGCCGCCCTCCTGCATTACTTCTTCTCGATGGCCGACTCGACCACCATGTCCAGCACGTACGCCTGCGACGGCGCATCGGCCGGCGGGTTCTTCACTTCGTAGCGCTTCACACGCACCACGTTGCGCACGCCGTCTTCGTGGGTGTAACCCTCGATGTTGCCGTAGAAGTTCTCGAACTTGCCCGGCTCGCCCTGCTTCAGGCCCTTGTCGTCGAACTTCACTTCGCGCACCTGCAGGCACTGGTAATCCGGGATCAGCGGGTGCGAGCACTTCTCGGTCTTCGCAGCCACTTCCAGGAACACGGTTTCGCCGGCGCCGCCATAGCGCGTTTCAGCGGTCGGTTCCGGGTTGAACACCAGCACGTCGCCCTTGGCGGTGGTCAGGGTCAGCACGCCGTTGGCATCCTGTTCGGCCTTCAGTTCGCCCTGCAGACGGCTGGAGACGGCTTCGTCCAGCGCCATCAGCGCTTTGTCGGTGCAGGCCATCATGGTCGAGGCCATCGCGCTCACGCTCAGCTTGCCATCGGCCAGGGTGTAACCGCCGCCCATGCGGTTGCAGGTGTTGCTGACCGACAGGCGGCCATCAACGAAGTCCAGGGTGACCGGCTTGTCTGCGCGGGCAAACAGCGCATCGATGCGCTTGCCATCGGCCGCGGTGGCCTGCTGCAGCAGCCAGTGCTGGCTCTGCAGGCGCTGCGCATCCAGGTGTGCCAGCGCCTTCTGGTCGCCGGCCTTGGCCGCGGCCGGGGCCAGATCGTCACCGCCGGTACCGGCCGGGGCAGGGGTCTGGCTGCAGGCGGCCAGCAGGGCCAGCGGGAGGAGCAGGGTGAGCTTGCGGTTCATGGTGATTCTCCTTGGGGAACCGAGGGGGAAACGGACCGGGGCCGGCAACGGGGTTGCCGTGCCCCGGCGCTGTTCAGCTGCCGGATGGCAACCACAGCAGCAATGCAGCGCCCAGGGCGATGCGGTAAATCGCGAACGCCGTGAAGCGATGCGACTTGATGTAGCCCATCAACCACTTCACTACGACGAAGCCGGTGATGGCTGCGGCAAGGAAGGCCACGCCAACGTCGGTCCAGTTCTCGCTGCCCAGGTTCCCTTCCTTGGCCAGTTCCAGGAAGGTGTAGGCGCTGGCGGCGAACATGGTGGGAATGCCGACCAGGAACACGAACTCGGCAGCGGCCGCGCGGCGGCTCAGGCCCAGCAGCATGGCCAGGAAGATCGCCGAGGCCGAGCGCGAGGTACCGGGGAACACGCCGGCCACCACCTGCGCCAGGCCAACACCGATGGCCACCGTCCAGGTCACCTGGTCGCGATCGGGCAGGCGCGCGGTATAGGCCTCCACCAGCAGCATCCAGATGCCGCCGATGATCAGCGCCCAGGCCACCGGGCTGACGGTTTCCGGCAGCGACCAGCCGGCCTTGCGCACCACCAGGCCGACTACTGCGGTTACCAGGAAGGCCGCGCCGAGCTTGAACACGTACTCGCGGTTCTCGCGCTGGCCGAAGCCGGTGGCCAGCTGCAGCAGGCGCTGGCGGAACACCAGCACCACGGCCAGGATCGCACCGGCCTGGATGATGATGTTGAAGAAGTCCGATCGCGCGCCCAGCCAGTGCTGGGCGATCAGCAGGTGGCCGGTGCTGGAGATCGGCAGGAATTCGGTCAAGCCTTCGAGGATGCCCAGCAGCAGGGCGGAGAGCAGGTCGGACATGGACGGTGCGGGCGCTGGCGGCGGAAGAAGCCCGAGAGAATAGACGATCCATGCCGCACCAAACGGGTGCGTGCGGCAATCCGCGCACCCGTTTGGTGCATGTGCGTCTGCACCGCGCTGGGGCAGGCGCTTTGAAATCAACAACTTGTGAAGGCCGAAAAGTTGGCACGGTCGTTGCTGTACCTCAGCAGGCATTCATTCCCATCCGAGGTCGTACCGATGTCCGTGGAAAACGTTGAGAAGCTGATCAAGGACAACCAGATCGAGTTCGTCGATCTGCGTTTCGTCGACATGCGTGGCGTCGAGCAGCACGTCACCTTCCCGGTCAGCATCATCGAGCCGTCGCTGTTCGAAGAAGGCAAGATGTTCGATGGCAGCTCGATCGCCGGCTGGAAGGGCATCAACGAATCGGACATGGTGCTGCTGCCCGATACCGCCAGCGCCTACGTCGACCCGTTCTATGCCGATCCGACCATCGTGATCAGCTGCGACATCCTCGACCCGGCCACCATGCAGCCGTACGGCCGCTGCCCGCGCGGCATCGCCAAGCGCGCCGAGGCCTACCTGAAGTCCTCGGGCATCGCCGAAACCGCGTTCTTCGGCCCGGAGCCGGAATTCTTCATCTTCGATTCGGTCCGTTTCGCCAATGAAATGGGCAATACCTTCTTCAAGGTCGATTCGGAAGAAGCCGCCTGGAACAGCGGCGCCAAGTACGACGGCGCCAACAGCGGCTACCGTCCGGGCGTGAAGGGCGGTTACTTCCCCGTTCCGCCGACCGACACCCTGCACGACCTGCGTGCGGAGATGTGCAAGACCCTGGAACAGGTCGGCATCGAAGTGGAAGTGCAGCACCACGAAGTGGCCACCGCCGGCCAGTGCGAGATCGGCACCAAGTTCARCACSCTGGTGMAGAAGGCCGACGAACTGMTGMSGATGAAGTACGTCATCAAGAACGTCGCCCACCGCAACGGCAAGACCGTCACCTTCATGCCCAAGCCGATCGTCGGCGACAACGGCAGCGGCATGCACGTGCACCAGTCGCTGTCCAAGGGCGGCACCAACCTGTTCTCCGGCGACGGCTACGGCGGCCTGAGCCAGCTGGCGCTGTGGTACATCGGCGGCATCTTCAAGCACGCCAAGGCCATCAACGCCTTCGCCAACTCGGGCACCAACAGCTACAAGCGCCTGGTGCCGGGCTTCGAAGCCCCGGTGATGCTGGCCTACTCGGCGCGCAACCGTTCGGCCTCGTGCCGCATTCCGTGGGTGTCCAACCCGAAGGCGCGCCGCATTGAAATGCGCTTCCCCGATCCGATCCAGTCGGGCTACCTGACCTTCACCGCGCTGATGATGGCCGGCCTGGACGGCATCAAGAACCAGATCGACCCGGGCGCACCGAGCGACAAGGATCTGTACGACCTGCCGCCGGAAGAAGAGAAGCTGATCCCGCAGGTCTGCTCCTCGCTGGACCAGGCGCTGGAAGCGCTGGACAAGGACCGCGAGTTCCTCAAGGCCGGTGGCGTGATGAGCGATGACTTCATCGACGGTTACATCGCGCTGAAGATGCAGGAAGTGACCAAGTTCCGCGCGGCGACCCACCCGCTGGAATACCAGCTGTACTACGCCAGCTGACCGGCTGCGATGGCGGTGGGTAACCCCTCCCACCCGCCGCCATCGCATCCGTCTTTGCGGCTGGGGAGCCGCAGGGCGGGCTCCGGCCCGCCGTGGTAGAGCGGACCGTTGGTCCGCTGCATTGGAAACGCGGGCCCTTGGCCCGCAGATCCAGGGGCAAGAGAGAGACCGGACACGCGACATGGGCCGCCCTCCCTCCCGCGTCGGCCGTGCAAGGAGAGAGGCACGGCTGTCCCGGCCCGATTCGTGTCCGGTGCAACAGCCACGGCCATCACCACGATGGCCCGTGGTTGCCTGATGCCATCGCGCGTTCGCGCGCTGGCCCCATCCACCATCGGGACATGCGCATGAAACTGATCTCCGCCATCATCCGACCGTTCAAGCTCGACGAGGTCCGCGAGGCCCTGTCCGATGCCGGCGTGTCGGGCATCACCGTGACCGAAGTGAAAGGCTTCGGCCGCCAGAAGGGCCACACCGAGCTGTATCGCGGTGCCGAGTACGTTGTCGACTTCCTGCCCAAGATCAAGATCGAAACCGTGGTCACCGACGAACGTGCCGACGCAGTGATCGAAGCGATCCAGTCGTCTGCAGGCACCGGCAAGATCGGCGACGGCAAGATCTTCGTGACCGCTGTCGAGCAGGTCATCCGCATCCGCACCGGCGAAATCGGCGCCGACGCGCTGTAAGCCCCCTTCCGGAGACTCCCCCATGAAGATGCGCCTTCTCACCGGGTGGCAAGCCCGGTTCCATCTGGTGTGCCTGCTGATTCTGTTCAGTGCGCTGGCCGCCGGTGTCTGGCCAGGCAGTGCACATGCCCAGGCCCAGGTCACGCCGCTGCAGAGCGAAGCCGTGGCCGTCGAGCCCTTGCAGGACCCGACCGCCGCTGCGCCTGCGGCTGCCGAAGCGGTGGCCGCGCCCGCCTATGACCATGGCGACGTCGCCTGGATGCTCACCTCCACCCTGCTGGTGCTGCTGATGGTGGTACCGGGCCTGGCCCTGTTCTACGGCGGCCTGGTGCGTTCGAAGAACGTGCTGTCGGTGCTCAGCCAGATCCTGGTGGTGTTCTCGCTGGTGCTGCTGTTGTGGGTGGCCTATGGCTACAGCGCAGTGTTCAGCGCCGGCAATCCGTTCTTCGGCTCGTTCACCGAATTCGCCTTCCTCAAGGGCTTCGCCCCGGAGTCGGTGGGCAACACGCCGATCAAGGGACTGCCGGACTACCTGTTCGTCGCCTTCCAGTCGACCTTCGCCGGCATCACCACCGCGCTGATCGTCGGTGCCTTCGCCGAGCGCATCAAGTTCCGCGCGGTGCTGCTGTTCTCGGCGCTGTGGTTCACCCTCAGCTACATCCCGATGGCGCACATCGTCTGGGGCGGCGGCTACCTGGGCGAACTGGGCGCGATCGATTTCGCCGGTGGCACCGTGGTGCACATCAACGCCGGCGTGGCCGGTCTGGTGGCTGCATGGTTCGTCGGCAAGCGGCTGGGCTACGGGCAGACCGCGTTGAAGCCGCACAACGTGCCGTTCACCTATATCGGCGCGATGCTGCTGTGGGTCGGCTGGTTCGGCTTCAATGCCGGTTCTGCCGCCGCCGCCGACACCGTCGCCTCGCTGGCCTTCCTCAACACTGTGCTGGCGACTGCTGCAGCGGTGCTGGGCTGGACGCTGGTTGAAGCGATCAGCAAGGGCAAGCCGTCGGCACTGGGCGCGGCCTCGGGTGCGGTGGCAGGCCTGGTTGGCATCACCCCGGCGTGCGGTACCGTCGGCCCGCTCGGCGCGATCGTCATCGGCCTGGTTGCCGGCGTGGTCTGCGTGTGGGGCGTGACCGGCCTCAAGCGCCTGCTGAAGGTGGACGACACCGCCGACGTGTTCGGTGTGCATGGCGTGGGTGGCATCGTCGGTGCGATCCTCACCGGTGTGTTCAGCGCGCAGTCGCTGGGCGGCACCAAGGCCGATCTGGATATCGGCCACCAGGTGTGGGTGCAGGTGGTCAGCGTCGGCCTCACCGTGCTGTGGTCGGCCGTGGTGACCGCAGCCATCCTGCTGCTGGTCAAGGTGGTGGTCGGCCTGCGGGTCACCGAGGAGGCCGAGCGTACCGGCCTGGATGTCACCTCGCATGGTGAATCGGCCTACGAGGCCTGATGCATCTACATGGTGGGTGCCGACCGTTGGTCGGCACTGCATCTGCTCTGGTAGGTGCCAAGCTTGCTTGGCACTGCTCCTGCGCTGGATTGCTCCTGCTCTGGAGGATGCCGACCGTTGATCGGCACTGCATCTGCTCTGGTAGTTGCCAAGCTTGCTTGGCACTGCTCCTGCGCTGGACTACTCCCGCTCTGGTGGGTGCCGACCGTTGATCGGCACGGTCGGTGGCCCAGCCACGCATGGCGTGGCTCTACTGCATCGTCCGGGCTTATCGCGCACAATCGGGGCATGCACCCGATCCGCACTTCCCTGATGCTCTCGGCCTGCCTGCTGCTGGCCGCCTGTGCCTCCACGCCGCAGGAAACCCGCAACCCGCTTGCCACCTGGGTGCCGTCGCCGAACCAGAACGCGCGCACGCCGGTCATCATCGTCATCCACCACACCGAGCAGAAATCGGTGCAGCAGAGCCTGCACACGCTGCGTACCGCCAACAGCGGCGGGCGGGTCAGTGCGCATTACCTGATCGGCGCCGATGGCCATCGCTACCAGCTGGTGGCCGATGAGCGCCGCGCCTGGCACGCCGGTTCCGGGCGCTGGGGCACCATCACCGATCTGAACTCCGCGTCCATCGGCATCGAGCTGGACAATGACGGTCGTACGCCCTTCAGCCCTGCGCAGATCGAATCGCTGATCGTGCTGCTGCGCGACCTCACCGAACGGCTGAATATTCCGCCGCGGCAGGTGATCGGTCACGCCGACCTGGCGCCGACGCGCAAGGAAGATCCCAGCCGCTTCTTCCCGTGGCAACAGTTGGCCGAAGCCGGTTTCGGCGTGTGGCCGCGCGCTGCCGATGGTGCTGCGCCGGAAGGATTCGATGCATGGGCCGCGCTGGCGCGCTTCGGTTATCCGCTCGACAACCGCGAAGCAGCGGTACGGGCGTTCCACCGCCGTTTCCGTGGCAGCGACACCCTGCCGAAAGTCCTCGACGCCGAAGACGCGCGCATCCTGCATTCGCTGTTGCTGCAGACCCCGTAGCCGGTAGCGCCGGGCCATGCCCGGCGAGCGCACCGCGCGGGATCCGCTTCTCGCCGGGCATGGCCCGGCGCTACCCAAGGTTGCCGCGCCACCATCGGCCCCACTACATTGCGACGATGATCACTGTTACGTCGCCGCGCGCGCTCCTCACTTTCTTGGCCGTTGCCCTGCTTGCCGGCTGCGCCACCACGGGCAACCGGCCTGAAGCGCCGGCCGTTGCCAAGCCCGCTGCCGCCACCTACGCCAAGGTCGACTGGAACACGTTGCCGGCCGTATCCGATACCGACCTGCAGGCCGGCTTCGCCGCTTGGCGCAGCAGCTGCACCCGCCTGAAGAACGATGCGACCTGGGCCAAGCCCTGCGCGACCGCCAGCACCGTGTCCGACAAGGACGCCAGCGCGATCCGCGCATTCCTGCAGCGCGATCTCGATGTCTATTCCCTGCGCGCCGGCGGCCATCGCGCCGACGGCCTGATCACCGGCTATTACGAGCCCATCTATCCGGGCAGCCTCACCCGTACCGACACCGCCACCGTGCCGGTGTACGGCACACCCGATGATCTGGTGGTGGTGCAGTTGGACAGTGTCTATCCCGAACTGAAGGGCAAGCGCCTGCGCGGTCGCGTGGAGGGCAAGGTGCTCAAGCCCTACGACGATGCCGGCAGCATCGCCAGCAAGGGGGCCAAGGCGCCCGTGCTGGCCTGGCTGACCGATCCGATGGACCTGCAGCTGCTGCAGATCCAGGGTTCGGGGCGGGTGCGCCTGGCCGATGGCAAGCAGGTGCGGCTGGCCTATGCCGAACAGAACGGCCATCCCTATCGCGCGATCGGCCGCTGGCTGGTGGAGCAGGGCGAGCTGAAGAAGGAAGACGTCACCATGGACGCGATCCGCGCGTGGGCGAAGGCACATCCGGCGCGGGTACCGGAACTGCTGCGCAGCAATCCCAGCTACGTGTTCTTCGTGCGCAGCGCGGACAGCCCGGAAGGTCCGCGCGGTTCGTTGAACGTGCCGCTGACCGCCGGCTACAGCGTGGCGGTGGACCGCACCGTGGTGCCGCTGGGCAGCCTGCTGTGGCTGTCCACCACGCGCCCGGACGGCACGCCGGTGGTACGCCCGGTGGCCGCGCAGGACACCGGTGGCGCCATTGCCGGCGAGGTACGTGCCGATCTGTACTGGGGCAGCGGCGATGCCGCCGGCAAGCTGGCCGGCGACATGAAGCAGCAGGGCAACCTGTGGCTGCTGTGGCCGAAGGGTGTGGCGTTGCCGCAGTAGGTCAGCAGGGGGCAGATCCCCCTCCGCAGGAAAGGGATCTGACCCCCATATGCCTGATAATGGCGCCATTCCGAACTTTCCGGTCGCGCATGCGGCCAGGACCCATGCAATGAAATACGCAAAGAACAACGCAAAATCCAACACGAAGAAGTACTACAAGCACTGGGCCGAATCGGGCCTGGGCAAGGGCAACGTGCTGATGGAAGCCCGTGGCGAGAAGATCGTGCGCCAGGTGGAAATCTACGGGGCCAAGGTCGTGTGGGCCGATGAAACCGGCCATAGCGATGACCGCTTCGTGCTGGCCGACCAGCCGGTGTCGTTCATGGACTTCGACGAAGACGACGAGATCAGCGCGCGCGAGTTTGAAATTGCCTGGAAGAAGGCCCGGGAAGCCACCGGCTACCCCGTCTAAGGTCGAGGGAGCTGCAGTCATCGGATGGCTGGCGGAATCGAAATGTTATAAAGTTTCATTTCCAGCCTCCCGCCCGCCCCCTGATGAAGACTCCCACGCTGGTGGCCGCGCTCGCGGCCGCCCCGTTCGCCCCTGAAGCATTCGCCCAGTCCGCCGACGCCGCGCTCACCCTGGGCAAGGTCGATGTGCACCAGCACAGCGAGGGGCAGCTGAGCGCACACCAGGTGCTGACCTCGGTGGACGTGCTGGGCGCGGACCAGATCGAAAACCGCAACGTGTCGCACAGCTGGGAACTGCTCGGGCAGATGCCCGGCATCCAGCTGACCGAAACCCGGCAGGGTGCAGAGTCGGGCAAGGTCAGCTTCCGCGCCTTCAACGGCGAGGGCTACCTCAATGCCATCAAGACGCTGATCGACGGTATCCCCAGCAACGTCAACAGTGGCAACCAGCGCTTCATCGACATGCTGTTTCCGCTGGAAATCAGCTACATCGAAGTGGTGCGCGGTACCAACGATCCGCGCTACGGCCTGCACAACATCGGCGGCAACGTGAACTTCGGCACGCGCCAGGGCGGCACCTACACCGACGGGCGACTGGCCTATGGCAGCTACAACACCCGCGATGTGCAGCTGGCGGTGGGCCGCGAAGCCGACGGCTTCGCGCAGAACTACTTCGTCGGTACCCAGGCCAGCGACGGCTACCGCGACCACGACAGCTCGAAGAAATACGCGTTGGGCGGCAAGTGGTTCTTCGGCTCGCTGGAGGAGGGGCTGCGCATCGGCCTGACCGCGCGCGCCTACCATCACGAGGCCGACGAACCCGGTTTCATGACGGCGGAAGAGCTGCATGCGGGCCGCCGCCGCAGCGACCTGCGCAACGCCAATGACGGCGATGACCGCGACATGCGCCAGTTCGCCGCGCACCTGGACATGAAGCTGTCCGACGTGGTGACCTTCGGCACGCGGCTGTACTACAACCGCTATGAAGACGACCGTCGTGTGACCTTCAGTGACCTGCCCAGCGGTAACCTGCCGCGCCAGCGTCGTGTCTGGGACGAGCGCCAGGCAGGCCTGCTCGGCACGCTCGCCTGGCAGGCCAGCCCCATGCTTACCGTGGAAGGCGGGCTGAACTACGAGCAGCAGGACAATGGCTACCGTCGCGAGCGCTACGCCTACGCCGAGCCCACCGATTTCAGCCAGGTACCGGCACGCGTGCAGAACAACGACCGCCACAGCTTCGACAACTGGGGCGCCTACGTGCAGGCCATCTACCAGCCGGTCGAAGCGTGGAAGATCGTGCCGGCCTACCGCGTGGACCGTTTCAGCGGCCACACCCGGCTGATGAATGGCGCCAACGGCCGCCTGCAGGACTACGGCAGCATCGGCCAGCCCAAGCTGAGTGTCATCCACAGCCTGGGTGAGCACACCCACGTCTACGCCAACTGGGGCCGTACCTTCCAGGTGCTGACCGGTTCCACCGCGCCGGCCTACCTCACCCCGGGGCAGGCACCGATGCAGCCCTCCACCAACACCGGCATGGAGCTGGGCCTGAAATTCCAGCCCTTCGCCGGCAGCCAGGCCCGGCTGGCGGTATGGCAGCAGGACGCGGAAAACGAAGTGTCCAACATGCCGGCCACCGGCACCACGGTCACGCTGGGCAAGACCCGCCGCCGAGGCGTGGATGCGCAGATCAGCGCGCAGCTGGGTGACGCGTGGACGCTGTGGGCCTCGCATGCCTACCAGGAGGCGAAGATCACCCGCGACGACCGCGCCGCTGGCGTGACCCTGCAGGGACGCGAAGTGGCCGCCACCCCGCGCCACATCAGCAACCTCGGCCTGGACTACCAGGCCAGCGATGCCCTGCAACTGGGCCTGCAGGCGCGCGCGCAGGGCGATTACTACCTGGAAGAGCGCAACGCCACTGGCAAGTTCGGCGGCTTCGCCGTGCTCGACCTCAGCGCGAAGTATCAGATCACCCCGGCCTGGAGCGTGGACCTGCAGCTGAAGAACGTGACCGGCCGCGAGTATGCCTACGCGTGGTACGACAGCTTCTTCTGGGACAGCGCCCGGCCGATGTTCTCGCCCGCCCCGGGCCGCGCGGTCTTCGTCGGCCTCAACATGAAGCTGTAACCGCAAAGCCGGTAGTGGTCGAGCTTGCTCGACCTGCAGGGGGCAGAGCCCTTTCCTGACGGAAAGGGATCCGACCCCGGACCCCGCAGCGCAAGGGGTCAGATCCCTTTCCGCGAGGAAAGGGCTCTGACCCCACACCCACGTTTTGCACTACATTGGTGCAATGTCCGACCCCACGCCCCCGCCGTCCCTCGATGCCCTCGGCACGCCGCTGGCCTGGGCCGGGCCCGATGGCCGCATCGCCGGCTGCAACCCGGCCTTCGCGCGCTGGCTGGGCGTCAGCGGCCGGCGCCTGCTCGGCCAGCCGTTGGCCGCGCTGGAAGTGCAGGGTGAGGCGCTGGCCCATTTCCTGGCCCGCGACGAGCGCGACAGCCTGCGCCTGAACCGGCTGGCGCTGGCGTTGCCGGGCGAAGCCGCGCGTTTTGCCGAAGGCTGGATGAGCCGCCGCGACGATGGCGGCTGGCTGCTGGAGGCGCATCCGGTCGATGAGTTCCCCGGGCTCGACCCGACCCAGGCCCTGCCCAGCGCGCTCAGCGCAGCGCTGAAGGGCCTGGCGCACGAACTGCGCAATCCGCTGGCCGGGTTGAAGGGCGCCGCACAGCTGCTGGCCCGCCGCGCGGCGCAGCGCGATGCCAGCGAACGCGAACTGATCGACCTGATCGGCTCGGAGATCGAGCGGCTCAATGGCTTGCTCGAGCAGCTGCTGTCACCAGCACCCGCCGCGCCACATGCGGCGCTGAACATCCACGCCGCGTTGGAGCGGGTGCTGCGCCTGGCCGAGAACGAGGCCGGCTGGGCCGTGCGCCTGCAGCGCGACTATGACCCCAGCATCCCCGAATTCGATGGCGACGCCGATCGCCTCACCCAGGCGGTATGGAACCTGGTGCGCAATGCCATCCAGGCCGGTGCCGGCAACATCACCCTGCGCACCCGCGTTGAACACGGTGTGCGCATCGCCGAGCAGCTGCACACCCTGGCGTTGCGGCTGGAAATCGCCGACGACGGCCGTGGCGTGCCCGAAGAACTGGCCGAACATCTGTTCCTGCCCCTGGTCAGCGGTCGCGCCGAAGGCACCGGCCTGGGCCTGGCGCTGGCCCAGCAGGTCGCGCGCGAGCATCGCGGCACGCTGACCTACCGGTCGCGCCCGGGCCATACCGTATTCACCCTGCTGCTGCCGATCGGCAACGGCACCGCCGCCGCCGAGGAGGCCCCGCGCGATGTCTGAGTCTTCCGCGTCCCCGCCGTGCATCTGGGTGGTCGACGATGACCGCGCCGTGCGCTTCGTGCTATGCACCGCGCTGCGCGAGGCCGGCTACCAGGTGGTCGACTTCGACAGCGCCGCTCCCGCACTGCAGGCGCTGGCCGATAGCCCGCCGCCTGCGCTGCTGTTCACCGACGTGCGCATGCCCGGCGACGATGGCCTGGTGCTGCTGGACAAGCTGAAGGCCGCGCTGCCGCAGCTGCCGGTGGTGGTGATGTCGGCCTACACCGACGTCGCCAGTACCGCCGGTGCGTTCCGCGGCGGTGCGCACGAGTTCCTGTCCAAGCCGTTCGATCTGGACGACGCGGTGGCACTGGCCCAGCGCGTGCTGCCTGCGGTGGCGCCGGCCATGGCCGCGCCGACTCCCGCGGCAGAAGCCGCCAGCGACCAGCCGCCGCAACTGGTGGGCGATACGCCACCGATGCGCGCGCTGTTCCGCGCCATCGGCCGCCTCGCGCAGGCGCCATTGGCGGTGTTGATCATCGGCGAAACCGGTACCGGCAAGGAGCTGGTGGCCAACGCGCTGCACCGCGAATCACCGCGTGCGCAGCATCCGTTCGTCGCGCTGAACACCGCCGCCATTCCCGCCGAGCTGCTGGAAAGCGAGCTGTTTGGTCATGAAGCGGGTGCGTTCACCGGCGCGCAGCGGCGCCACATCGGCCGCTTCGAGCAGGCCAACGGCGGCACCCTGTTCCTCGATGAAATCGGTGACATGCCGTTGCCGTTGCAGACGCGCCTGCTGCGCGTGCTCGCCCAGGGCGAATTCTTCCGCGTGGGCGGACGCGAACTGATCCGCGTCGACGTGCGCGTGGTCGCCGCCACCCACCAGGATCTGGAAGGGCTGGTCGCGCAGGGAAAATTCCGAGCCGATCTGCTGCACCGCCTGGACGTGGTGCGCCTGCAGCTGCCGCCGCTGCGCGAGCGCCGCGAGGACATCGCGCAACTGGCCACCACGTTCCTGGCCGCTGCCGCGCGCAGGCTCGATACGCCGCCCAAGCGGCTGACCGCCGCCGCCCTGCAGGCGCTGCGCGAGCACGACTGGCCGGGCAACGTCCGCGAACTGGAAAACGTGTGCTGGCGCATGGCCGCACTGGCCGCCGCCGACACCATTGGCGTGGCTGATGTTGATACCGCGCTCAACCGTGCCCGCAGCCGGCGCAGCAGCACGGCCGCCGGTGACCCGGGCCAATGGGAAGCGCTGCTGTCCGAATGGGCACGCCGGCAGCTGGCCGAGGGCACTGAAGGCCTGCACGCGCAGGTGCGCGAACGGGTCGACCACGCCCTGTTGGAGGCCGCCCTGCAGGTCACCCACGGTCGTCGCGCCGAAGCCGCCGCGCGCCTGGGCCTCGGCCGCAATACGCTTACCCGCAAGCTGGGCGCCGGTCGCCGCCGCGGCGGCCATTGAACGGTGCCTGCACGCGATCCTCGCACCCGCTTGCTGAACTGTTGATCCTCCATGGACGATGCCGTCCGTAGTGTTACCTGCAAGGAGTCCTCGATGCGTTTGTCCTTCGCCCTTCTGCCGCTGTCCGCTGCCGTGCTCCTGTCTGCCTGTGGCAGCGCACCGAAGAAGCCGCAGCCCACACCGCCGCCGGTGGTCACCACGCCCGTGGCCCAGCTGGCCGAAGCCAACCTGGCGCCAGCCTCGGCCAGCATCGTCAGCGGCCGTCTGGTGTTGAAGACCGAAAGCGGTGGCGTGCACTTGACCGGCCTGGTTGGCGGCCTGCAGCCGATGCAGCAGGCCGGCTTCCACATCCACGAGCGCGGTGACTGCAGCGCGGTGGACGCCAGCAGCGCCGGCAACCACTTCAATCCCGCCGGTGTCGCGCACGGTCGTGCAGGCAGCGGCAAGCACCACCTCGGTGACATCGACAACCTGCAGGCCGACGCGCAGGGCCGCGCCAACATCGATGTGCATCTGAAGGGCGTTACCCTGGGCGGAGGCGCCGCCACGGATATCGCCGGGCGTGCACTGGTCGTGCATGCCAGGGCCGACGACTATCGCAGCCAGCCCGCCGGCAATGCCGGCGTCCGCATCGCCTGCGGCGTGATCCGGGTAACCCGCTGATCACACCACCGGCATTTCCCAAGGAGAGTTTCCATGCGTCTGATCCACACTTCGCTGTTCGCGGCCATCGCTGCACTGGGCCTTGCCGCCTGCAACCAGCAGCCGGCAGCACCGGCAGCCGAAGCCCCGGCCACCACCCCGGCCGAAGGTTCGGCAGCGCCGGCCGACCCGGCCACTGCACCGGCTACCGCAGCGGCCCCGGCAGCCGATGCCTCGGCCACTGCCGAACTGGCACCGACCCAGGGCAATGAAACCAAGGGCTCGATCACCTTCAAGCTGGTCGACGGCAAGGTGCACGCATCCGGCCAGATCAGTGGCCTGAAGCCGGGCAGCGAGCACGGCTTCCACATCCACGAGAAGGGTGACTGCAGCGCGCCGGACGGCATGAGCGCCGGCGGCCACTTCAATCCGGGCAAGCAGGACCACGGCAACGTGGCCACCGATCCGCACCACGGTGGCGACATGCCCAACATCAAGGCCGACGACAAGGGCGTAGCCACCATCGACAGCCCGGTGTCGAGCAACGTCAACATCGGCAAGGGTGATGATTTCGACATCATCGGCCGCGGCCTGATCGTCCACGCCGACGCGGACGACTACAAGACCCAGCCGACCGGCAACGCCGGTGCGCGACTGGCGTGCGCGGTAATCAACAAGGCACCGTAAGAAAACGAAAACGCCGGCGCAAGCCGGCGTTTTTCAGTTGATCCGCCGGGCATGGCCCGGCGCTACCGTATTCCGTGGGTAGCGCCGGGCCATGCCCGGCGGCATTACCTGGACGTCAGCGCGCCAGCAGCTCGCGCGCGTCCTGGCCGGCTTCGCAATGCACGAACAGCACCGGCACACCGTGCGCTTCCAGCACCGCGGCCATCTGCCGCTGGCGCATCAGGAACTGCTCGTAGATGCCCTGCAGGCGCTCGCAGTCGCCCTTGCCGTGGTTGTAATGCGCGCACCAGCCGGCCGGGTCGAACAGCGCCATGCGCGCTTCGCCCTGCGTATAGCGCAGCAACGGCTCGGGCGCGTCACTCAGCCACTCGTCCTGGCCCGGGGCCATGATCGCGGTTTCAATCAGCGGCCACAGCGCGGCCAGTCCCTGGTTGTCGTACTGCATCGACATCATCGCGGCCAGATCGTTCACGGTGAAATAGCGTGCGTGCTCCACGCGTGCACCGAACGTGTTCTGTGCCATCAGCGCGGTATCGGCATGGGCCATGCCATTGGCCAGCAGCACCTCTTCCAGGGCATCGGCCACGGCTGTCGTGGTGGCCACGTCGGTACCGGTCAGCAGGAACGGCACCACCCGCAGGCCACCGCCTACCAAGGTAGCGTCGGCCTGGAACGGCAGCGGCACATCACCGCTGGCATCGGCGCCGAAGGCCAGCACGCGCGGGCCCTGGTTGCTACCGGGCGCGCGCATCTGCAGTTCTTCCAGGCGGCGATGGATCGGCCAGCCGGGGCGAAGCACTTCGGCCGGATCGAAATGGGCGGCGGCGAACACCAGGTCCAGCTCGGCCACCTGTGGCACCAGCTTGGACAGGTCGCGGCCGACGCGTTCGGCCAGTTCACCGGCCTGTTCAGCGCTGAGCACCGCCTGGCGGGGGATTTCGCCGCCGGCCAGTTCCAGGGCCAGCACGCCAAGGGCATTCATCGCAGGGTCGGGTTTGCTCATGGTTCCACGGTTGGCCCATCACAGGGCGGCAGCTACACTTGGCCCCATTATGCCTGCTCTGTCGTGCAGGCCATGTTGCAGACACCCTCATCCATGCCAGGTATCTCCATGCCCAACGCTCGTCCCGTCGCCATCCTCGGTGGCGTCCGCATTCCGTTCTGCCGGCAGAACACCGCGTATTCGGATGTCGGCAACCTCGGCATGTCGGTGCGTACGCTGGGAGCGCTGGTCGAGCGCTTCGGCCTGCACGGCCAGCAGCTGGGCGAAGTGGCGATGGGTGCGGTCATCAAGCACTCCAGCGACTGGAACCTGGGTCGCGAAGCCACGCTGTCCTCGGGCCTGTCGCCGTTGACCCCCGGCATCACCCTGCAGCGCGCCTGCGGCACCTCGCTGGACAGCATCATCACCGTTGCCAACAAGATCGCCCTGGGCCAGATCGAGTCCGGCATCGGCGGTGGTTCGGACACCACGTCCGACGTGCCGATCGTGTATGGCAAGAAGCTGCGTGCGCGCCTGCTGGCTGCCAACCGTGCCAAGAGCACCGGCGACAAGATCCGCGCACTGACCTCCGGCTTCAAGTTCGCCGAGCTCAAGCCGGAGTTTCCGGGCGTGGCCGAGCCGCGTACCGGCAAGAGCATGGGCGACCACTGCGAGGACATGGCCAAGGAGTGGAACATCTCGCGCGACTCGCAGGACGAGTGGGCGGTGTCTTCGCACAAGAAGCTGGCCGCAGCCTATGAGCGCGGCTTCTTCAACGACCTGATCGCACCGTTCCGCGGCGTCGAGCGCGACAACATCCTGCGTGCCGACACCTCGCTGGAGAAGCTGGCCACGCTGAAGCCGGCCTTCGACAAGGTATCCGGCCGTGGCACCCTGACCGCAGCCAATTCCACCCCGCTGACCGATGGCGCCGCCGCCGTGCTGCTGGCCAGCGAAGAATGGGCACGCGCACATGGCCACGAGCCGCAGGCCTACCTGCGCGACGCACACGTGTCGGCCGTCGATTTCGTGCACGGCGAAGGCCTGTTGATGGCGCCGACCGTGGCCGTGCCGGAGATGCTCAAGCGCAACGGCCTGACCCTGCAGGACTTCGACATCTACGAGATCCACGAAGCCTTCGCCGCACAGGTGCTGTGCACCCTGCGTGCGTGGGAGAGCGAGGATTACTGCCGCAACCGCCTCGGCCTGGATGCGCCGATGGGCCGCATCGACCCGGACAAGATCAACCTGCTGGGTTCGTCGCTGGCCACCGGCCACCCGTTCGCCGCCACCGGTGCACGCGTGATCGCCACGGCGGCCAAGCAGCTGGCCGAGCGCGGCGGTGGCCGTGCGCTGGTGTCGATCTGCACCGCCGGCGGCATGGGCGTGGTGGCGATCGTCGAACGTTGAACGCCACGGTAGTGCCGGCCGCTGGCCGGCAACGTTGGAATTGAAAACGCCGCCCGATGGGCGGCGTTTTTGTTATCCCGGCGGGCTCACACGCCAACCAAGGTTGGCGACTACCGAAGCGGGTCACGGCATCCGCGGGTTGCCAAACGCGTCGCGCTCTTCATTGGCGTCGTACACCGGCGGCAGCGGTGCAATCGACTGCTCCTCGACGGTCGCATGCAGCGGCGGGTCAACCACCGCTGCCGGTGCACGCACCAGCGCCACGCTGTCTTCGCCACGCTGCAGGCGCAGCGCGTTGGCCAGGCACTGCGCGGCCAGCACGTGTTCGCCACGTTGCGCGAAGGCTTCGCCCAGCGCTTCCCATGCAGGGGCACCGGCACCCGCGGCGATGGCTTCATGCAGGAACGCATCGGCCGCGTCCCACTGTTGCTGCGCCAGCGCGATGCGGCCCTGGGCCAGGCGCAGGGCCGCCGAGTCGTCATGCACGTTGCGCCAGCGCTGCAGGTTGGCCTGGCGCGTGGCCAGACGTTCGGCCGGCAGACGGCCATACACGGCCACCAGTTCGTCATCCCAGCGGTGGTCCAGCGCCTGCTCAAGCGCCAGCAGTGCCGGTTCGTCCCAGTCCAGTGCAACTGCACGGGTGGCGTAGGCGGCAACCACGTCCGGGGTCGGTCGCAGCGCCTTCGGCGTGGCTTCCCACTGCGCAGCCAGGGCGTTGACGTCGCCCGCTTCCAGCAGTGCCTGCGCGGCCAGGCGTGCTTCCAGCTCGCTGCTGGCCTCGGCCGGCAGCACCTTGGTCTGGCGCAGCGCGCCCAGCTGGCCGTAAGCCTCGTGCGCGCGGCCAGCACGTGCCAGCGCTTCGGTACGCAGCCACAGACCACGCGGCGGCAGCGGCTGGATCGCCGCCACATCCAATGCGTTGATCGCATCCACCGGCAGATCGTTGGCCAACAGCTGCTCGGCACGCAGCAGTGCCTGCAAGGTCGCATCGCTTTCGCCCAGGCGCTGCAGCAGCGCCTCTGCAGCGGGTGCATCGGCCCGCACCTGCGCGCTGCGCACGGCATTGGCCAGGGCAACCCCGCTCACTTCCGGATCCTTGGCGGCGCCATCCAGCAGCTTCTCGGCGCGCTGCCACTGGCCATGCTCATAGGCCAGCAGACCATCGATCAGGCGCACCCGGCCCTGCTTGCGGCGGTAGCGGCCCCAGGCACGGAACGGTGCGGCGATCAGGCTCCACAGCAGCCACAGCACCAGCACGCCGATCACCGACAGCAGCGCTACCTTCGGCAGGTTGCTGTGGTAGTCGTAGCCGCCATAGCGCAGGGTCACTTCGCCGTAGCGGTTCAGGTCATCGGTGCCGAGCCATTGCGCGGCAACTACGCCAATGGCCACGGCCAGCAACAGCACGACCAGTGATTGCAGGGGTTTCATACGGGCTTACCTCCGGTCGGTCTGGGTACGCAGTTGTTGCAGGGTGCTGCCAAGCACGGTGTCATCGGCCTGCAATGGCAGCGAGCGCAGGGCATGGAGTTCAGCACGTTGCGCGCGCAGGTCCGGTGAATCCGGCCAGCGCCGCTGCGCCCAGTGATCGATTCTGTTCAGCGCGGCATCGCGGCCTTTGCCGTCGCCGCGCTCGATCGCTGCGCGGGCCAGGGTCAGTTCCAGCTGCAGCGCCGTATCGATGGTGGCGCGCTCGGCCGACGTCAGCGGGCCGTTCAGGCGGCTCGGGGTGATATCCACGAAGGGCGCCAGCGCGGCCTGCCACCACGGTTTTGCGGTGTTGTTGGCCGGCGTCTGCGCGATCTGCGAAGGCAGGCCCTGCAGGGCCTTGCCCAGCGCGTCCAGGCGTTGCAGTGACAGCACGCGCGGGCCAGCGCCCAACGCATCCAGCGCGTTGCGTTCCTGCACCAGTGCCTGGCGCAGGTTCAGGCCGTCGCTGTCGGGCAGATCGGCCAATGCAGTGGCGGCCAGCGCATACAGCCGGCGTGAGCCTTCCACGTCATCGGCGAAGGCCAGCCGCTGTGCGGCCTGGGTCAGCAGCAGTTCGGCCTCATCGCGCTGGACCGCCTGGCGGCCCTGGTTGGCGCTGTCGGCCAGCTTGGCCAGGTTKTCTTCCAGCAGGGCACTTCGTTGCGACAGGCCCAGCACTTCGTCGCGCAGCACCCGGTTGGTGGTGGCCGCATCCTGCAAGCGCTGGCTGGCAGCACGCTGGTCGCGGCGCAGGGCCTCGACCGTAGCCTCCAGCCCCTTCAGCTGCACGGCGGTGGTCTGCGCCTGCGCCAGCTGGTCGCTCTGCTGCTTCTGCCAATAGTGGTAGCCGGCATAGCCGCCCGCGCCCAGCACCGCCAGCACGGCAAGCGGCAGCAGCCAGCGCATGGGGCGATGGGGCGATGGAGCGGGCGGCAGAGTGTCGTTCATCGGGCTTCCTTGTCGGCGGCAATGCCGGAACAGATCCGGCAGGCAGCGTTGTGCACAGCATCACTGTTGCCGACGACACCGGCAAGCCGCTGCCGGGCGCCTGTTCAGGTCGCTGCCGGGCCGGTGAGCGCAGTGTGTGCAGCGGCCATCAACTGAACGCTGGTAGGGCCCTCGCTGCGCACCACCCGGGTCAGCCCCAGGGCCTGCGCCTGCGCGCCCAGCCGGTCGCTGGCGACCAGCGCGATCGCGTTCGCCCGCAGCCGCTGCTGCCAGTGCCCAGGCAGCTGCTGCCAGAAACGCTGCAATGCCTCGCCACTGCTGATGGCCAGCAGCCAAGGCATCGGAGAACGGGCCAAACGCGCCAGCATGCGCCGTGACAAGCGCAGTGGCAGCCGTCGGTAGACATCAGCGCGGGTGATCTGCGCGCCCGCGGCCTGCAACTCAGCGGCAATCAGGCCCCGGCCTCCCGGTGCGGTCACCAGCCCGATCTGCATGCCCCGCACATCGCCCAGCACCGGCATCGCCAGCAGGCCCTCGCTGTCCATCCGCTGGGGCGCATGGACGTCAGCGACGCCATGGGCCAGCAGGGCACGCGCGGTGCCTTCGCCCACCGTCAGCCACGGGCTGCGCTGCGCCGTCGCCAGCGGTAGCAGGCTGGCCGCTGCGGCCACGGCTGCCGGGCTGGTGAACACCACCCGATCGCTGGTCAGCGCCCGTTGCAGTTGCTGGCGCGCGGCGCTGCCCTGCAGACGCTGCAGCCGCCAGGGCGAAAGCGCGACGGTACGGCCTCCCAGCCCTGCTGCGGCGTGGCGCAGCGCCGCCTGCTGGCCCTGCGGGCGCAGCGAGATCAGGGTCCAGCCAGTGGGTATCGTATGGTTGGCCATTACCGTCATTATGCGGGCCCTTCGTTGTCGTGGTTGCTGCTGATGGCTGTTGATGCCCTGACCTCTTCGCTGGCTGCCCTGCAGGACGTGCTGGACTGCATGCCGGCGGTCCGCGCGATGCAGATCCGCCTGGATGGCTATGCCGACGGCGTGCTGCGCATCACCGCGCCGCTGGTGGCCAACGTCAATGACAAGGGCAATGCGTTCGGCGGCAGCCTGGCCTCGGTGCTGACCCTGTCCGGCTGGGCGCTGGTCAGCCTGCGCCTGCGCCTGGCCGGCCACGACGCCGAGGTCTACGTGGCCGACAGCAACCTGCGCTACCTGGCACCGGTCTATGAAGACCTGCATGCCCATGCCGAAGCGGCCGGAAGCGGCGCCTGGGAGACCTTCCTGGCCACCTTCCGCCAGCGCGGCAAGGCCCGCATCAGCATTGTCGCCACCCAGCCCGGTGCCGACGGCAAGGCCGCGGCCGAATTCAGCGGTCGCTTCGTTGCCTTCGCCAAAGGGTAGGATGGCAGGCTGACGCCCTGCGGAACCCACCGATGCGCCGCCTCATCCAGATCCTCCTGTGTTCCCTGCTGCTGCTCAGCGCCGCCGCCGGCGCTGCCGCCGACGACCTCAGCCGCAAGCAGCGCAAGCTGCTGGAAGAGACCCAGATCGCCTACGGTGCCACCATCCGCTGGGGCAGCATGGACGACGCCATCGCCTATCTGGACCCGCAGCTGCGCAAGACCAAGCCGCCGACCGAGTTCGAGCTCAACCGCTATGCGCAGCTGCGCGTGTCGTCCTACCGCGAGCGCAGCAGCGCATCGCTGGACGGCGGCCAGGTCGAGCGCCGGGTCGAAATCGGGGTGATCAACCAGAACACCCAGGCCGAGCGCACCGTGGTGGTGACCGAGCGCTGGCGCTGGGATCCGGAAGCCAAGCGCTGGTGGCAGAGTGCGGGCCTGCCGGACCTCTGGCAGGGGCAGTGACGGGTCGCGTCCGGCTTGTGCGACAATCGGCGCCCGCTTAATCGACCCGTGACCTGAGTGAATTACGAAGAGTTGCTGGCCTTCGCAGGCCGAAACCCGATGCTGTCCGCGGCCCTGGTCGGCCTGACCGTGGCCCTCATCGTCACCGAAATCCGCCGCCTGTTCCGGGGCTTCAAGGGCATCAAGCCCGCCGAACTGACCCAGCTGATCAACGCGGGCGGCACGGTGGTGGTTGATCTGTCGCCCAGCGCTGATTTCGAAAAGGGCCACATCGCCGGCAGCCGCAGTGCCCAGGCCAGCGCGTTCGGCCCCGAGCACAAGCTGGTGGCCAACGCCAAGCAGGCCCCGGTGGTACTGGTGTGCCGCAGCGGCAACGCGTCCGAGACCGCCGCCAAGGCGCTGAAGAAGGCCGGCTTCGAAAAGGTCTTCGTGCTCGACGGCGGCATCCCCGCGTGGCAGCAGGCAGAACTGCCGCTGGTCAAGGGCCGCAACTGATCGCAGGCGGTGGCGGATGTGGCCTTGTTTGCGCCCTCCGCCGCCCCCATCGCAGTAATTCGACCATCGTTTTCATTGCATTCACTGGAGTTACTGGAAATGTCCGAAGAGACCACCAACGGCGCTGTCGCGCCGGTCGATGCCGCCACCGGCCCCGCGTTCACCGTCGAGAAGATCTACGTCAAGGACGTTTCTTTCGAGTCGCCGAATGCCCCGTCGATCTTCAACGACCAGGTGCAGCCGGAACTGCAGCTCAACCTGAACCAGCAGGTCCAGCGTCTGGGCGAGAATGCCTTTGAAGTCGTGCTGGCCGTGACCCTGACCTGCCAGGCCGGCGAGCGCACCGCGTACGTGGCCGAAGTGAAGCAGGCTGGCGTGTTCGGCCTGGTCGGCTTGGACCCGCAGTCGATCGACGTGCTCCTCGGCACCCAGTGCCCGAACATCCTGTTCCCGTACGTGCGCCAGCTGGTCAGCGACCTGATCCAGGCCGGCGGCTTCCCGCCGTTCTTCCTGCAGCCGATCAACTTCGAAGGCCTGTACGCAGAAACCCTGCGCCAGCGCCAGGAGCAGGGCGACGCACCGTCGCTGGCTGACTCCGAGCCGGCCGGCAACGCCTGATCCCGGCCGCGACGTCACGGATGAGCACTACCGCTGACAAGGTTGCCGTACTCGGCGCCGGTTCCTGGGGAACCGCGCTGGCGACGCTGCTCGCCCGCCACGGTCGCCAGACCGTGCTGTGGGGGCGCGATGCCGCCGTGGTCGAGGCCATCGACCAGCGCCACGAGAATCCGCGTTACCTGCCGGGCATTCCGTTGCCGGAATCGCTGCGCGCCACCACCGACCTCGCGTCGGCGGTGGAAGGTGCCGCCTGGATCCTGGTGGTGACCCCGTCGCATGCATTCGGTGAAACCGTGCGCGCGCTGGCACCGCTGCGTCCGGCCGGTGCCGGTGTGGCCTGGGCCACCAAGGGCTTCGAGCCCGGCTCTGGCCGCTTCCTGCATGAAGTGGCGCGCGAAGTGCTGGGCGAGGACGTGCCGCTGGCCGTTGTCACCGGGCCGTCGTTCGCCAAGGAAGTCACTCTGGGCCTGCCGACCGCGATCACCGTGCACGGCGACGTGCCCGAGTTCGCGCAGACGGTGGCCGAGGCGATGCACGGTCCGGCGTTTCGCGCCTACACCGGCGACGACATGGTCGGTGCCGAGCTGGGCGGTGCGATGAAGAACGTGCTGGCCGTGGCCACCGGCGTGGCCGATGGCATGCAGCTGGGCCTGAACGCCCGTGCCGGCCTGATCACCCGTGGCCTCAACGAGATGCTGCGCCTGGCGGCAGCGATCGGCGCCAAGCCGGAAACGCTGATGGGCCTGGCGGGGCTGGGCGACCTGGTGCTGACCTGCACCGGCGACCTGTCGCGCAACCGCCGCCTGGGCCTGGCCCTGGGCCGCGGGCAGACGCTGCAGGACGCCATCCGCGAAATCGGCCAGGTGGTCGAGTCGGTGCAGACCGCCGACGAGGTGATGCGACAGGCGCGCCGTCATGGCATCGACCTGCCCATCTCCGACCGCGTGCGCGCCGTGCTGCATGGCGAGCAGACCCCGGAAGAAGGATTGCGTGCGCTGTTGGCACGCGAACAGAAACCGGAGTATCCGGATACGCTGTTCAAGTGAATCGAAAAACCCCGGCCCAGCGCCGGGGTTTTTTCTGTGCGTGCGCGAAACCCATCCACGCATGGCGTGGATCTACTGCGGAACCCGCAGCGCCCATCACCGCGACTGCGGCGGCGCGTTGGTGTTGTCCATGTCCGAAAAAATCATCCATGGCCCACCCGCCACCCGCTTCAACGTCAGCGTGAACTTCCCGGTATCGCCTGCGTTGTTGCCGTAGGTGTAGGCACCAATGATGTAACCGGTGGATTCCTCTGCGGCATAGGCCAGCGCACGCAGCCGCAACGGGCTGCTTCCCTGGCCGGCATACGCCGCCTCGATCGCCGCGCGCCCGCGCACGGGCGGCTGGTTGCTCTGCAGGATGAAACCATCCTCGGCGAACAATCCCGCCAACGCCTTCGCATCACCGGTGCGCCACGCCTGTTCGTAATCGCGCAGCACGCGATCCAGCGCGGCGGGCAGGGGGACATCGGCAAGACGCGCGGCGGGCGAGCGTGCGGCGGGCTCCTGCGCAACAACAGGCCCGGCCAGCAACAGGCCACTGAGAAGAATCACGGCAAGTCTTGAACGGCACATACGTCTGCATCCTGGCAGTGATGGAAGGCGTGATTGCCAGAGTATCCACCTTGGCTGGCGGGTAGAATCACGCGGTCGCCGGCTGGGCGAATGGACACAGGACAGGGAATGACGTCTCGAATGATGGGAATGGCAGGGCTGGTCGCGTTGCTGGCCGCGTGCACGCAGGCACCGGCACCGGAAGCAGGCACCGCAGCTGCACCCGCCGCTACTGCTGCGCCGACGGAAGCCCCCGCCGCCACGGCCACGGTGGTCGAGAACGCGCCTTCCGTCGAAGACGGCGTGGACCCGTCGGTGTGGGACAACGAAGGCGAGCCGGAAGGTGAGACCCCCGGCGCCGAACTCACCTGCGCGGACAATCCGCTGGCGACTTATTTCTTCACCCTGGTCGGCGGCAACACCGTGGACGACTGCGGCCGCAAGGACCCGAAGGTGCTGGCCGCGTTCGACGCCCTGATGAAGAACACTGCCACGGCCGAATCGCCCGACAAGAACGTCCCCTCCCTGCGCGAACGCCTGCTGAGCGGTCCCAGCGGGCCTGGCGAATTGATGGTGCTGCAGGGCGAGCCGTGGTGGCTCTACACCGCCTGCCAGGCGCACCAGTGCTCGACCACCGCGCTGGCGATGCTGTATTCGCCGACGCACTCGAAGATGGTCGGCCGCCTTACCACCCGCTGCAACGTGTGGTGGCTGGGCGAGCCGAACGCGGAGCAGCGCGCGCTGATCGAGCGCGAGCGGCCGGTGGACGAGGCGATGCTGAAGGAAGAAGGCGATTCCTGCGAATGACCGGCGGTAACGCCGGAAGATTCTCCGGCGTTACGCCTCAGGCCGCATCCGCGCGCTGACCTGCGCGGTCAGCGCCAGGCACGCCATCATCAAACCCTCCATCACCCGATCGCCCACGTATTCGTCGTCCGGTCCGTTCTGGCGGACGCGCTCGGCCGCCAGCAGCATTTCCAGCGCGATGCGCAGGCCCGCCAGTGCGCAGTCCGCATCGGCCAGCGCCATGCGGCGGCCGGGCATCTGATGACGCTCCGGCCACGGCTGGCCGTCGGCGGCTGCGCCGTTGCCGATACGCGTCAGCGTGGCGATGAAAGCTCTGGGATCGATCGCAGATGCTTGCTCTGATGACGCATCGTCAGCTGCGCGATAGGGATGGGGACGGGGGAATTCCGGTGCAGTCATGGCTGGGGCTCCGTGCAGGACAGACGGTAGCCGCCACACAAAGGTGGCGGGCGGAGACGTGGCTCGAAAACYGGGACAATGAACCGGCAGGCACAAGGCCTCCACGCTCCGCCCGCCGCAGCCGGCAGACGGATTGCCGACCGACGCCACGCGAGGTGGCGTCGGCCGGCAAGCGCAATCACTTCATTGTCGATACGGGTTTTCGAGGCCCGGCCGCCCCAGATGAGGCGGCTCGTCATCTGTACCTGTGCCGACGCGCAGTGCCAATCAGAAGAGTTGCATTCAATGCTTGATGCAAGACGCTTTCGGCATTCTTGCATGCTGTTAAGCCGCCCCAGACGCCGATGGCGCAAGGGCCCTCGGCGATAGAGGAATATGCGACATGGGTCGTGATTGCCAGCGTAGTGGGCTGACACGTCAACGAGGCAATAACGACAGAACTCCGCGATGCGGCGATACAACGTGGTGCTAGTCGAGCTCTATGAGAAAGCGCGTGGCCATGGCAGATGGCACCACAGACGCCCCGACCCGCTTCAGTTCAACCAGCCCATAGCCTTCCATCATCCGAAGGGTACGAGAAAGGCTTGGAACCTTGCGCCCGCAGTGCTCGGACAGTTCGGTGAGCGACCTGGGTTGAAGTTCGCGCAGCAGTCGCAACAGCCGGCGGTTCTCATCGCTCAATACTGCGGCCAGGGAAGACAGGGTGGAGAAGGCTATCGCCCCCTCCGTAACCTGCGGTGGTGCCGATCTGTCCTTTCGTTCTCCACCGATGACACAACGTCGGAAGGTACTTTGGACTGGCGAACGGCACGTATCGGAATCTGTCATCGGTGCGGGATTGCATTGGGACCGATAGATCATGTCTGGCCGAGCACGCGCTGGATTGAACAAACGGCGCATGGATGGCGCAACCGAAGGCTGTGTCTGCTTCCGGCCAGCAGCAGCCGCACGAGGCTCACGATCACGCTTGCCTCACCCGTTCGGGGCAGGCGGGGACCCGAGCCTGCCGGCAGACCAGCGACCTTATCCTTGGAAGGACAACGCAATGAGTACCTCCAACCGCAAGACGGCCAGCTTCGGCGTGCCGTGGGAATCGACCTATGGGTATGTACAGGCCGTGCGCGTGAACAATTCGATCTTCGTGTCGGGCCAGCTCTCGCACACGCCGGAGGGACAGCTGGTGGCACCGGCCGCTCTGGGCGCTGATGGAAAGCCTGCCAACTTCGACACCATGGAAGCGCAGATGAAGCGCACCTACGAGAACGCGCAGGTGTTGTTGGCCGAGCTGGGTGGATCGTTGGCGGATGTGGTTGAGGAAACCCTGTTTGTCATTGATGTGCCTGCGGCGTTCGCCGCCAGCAGCAAGGTCAGGCCTGCCGTCTATGGCCAGCCTGTTCCCCAGGTGGCCAGCAACCTCATCGGGGTTTCCGCGCTCGCCTTCCCCGAACAGTTGATCGAGATCGCGTTCCGCGCTGAAGTGCAGCCGTAGCCGGACCCTGAAGCGAAGGAGCACCCCGCGCTGACATGGAAAGCCCGCGGGCGCATTCACGCCCGCAGGCCTTCCTCACGTTGGCTCCGCAGCTTACATGCCCAGGTCGGACAGCCCCGGGTGATCATCCGGGCGGCGCCCCAGTGGCCAGTGGAACTTGCGTTCGCTGTCCTTGATGGGCATGTCGTTGATGCACGAGAAGCGGCGCTCCATCAGACCATCCGCGCCGAACTCCCAGTTCTCGTTTCCATAGGAGCGGAACCAGTTTCCAGAGTCGTCGGAGTTGCGCGTGGTCATCCACCGCCGCGACGGCCAGAACGGGGGAAGGGGGGGACGGGGTGCTTCTGCGGACACGGTGGGGCCTCCAGTGGAAATGGATGAACGGGGTACTGCGGCGGGATTTCGGTTACTGCGGCGTTAGCGCGTGGCTTGCTTCAACAACAACTGCGCAACGTCCCTTGCGGTGTCTGCGGCGTCGTAGTCACCCATCACGCGCGATACGGTGATGGCGCCTTCCATCAGAAGCAGGAGCTGCTGCGCCAGAACGGCCGGCTGCGCGATGTTCAGTTGCCCGGTGAGCTCCAGCGTGTAATCGAGCAGTTTCTGCTTGTGGTGCTTGGCGATCCTGCGGATCGGGTCGTGAGAATCGCCGACCTCGCCTGCCGTGTTGATGAAGGCACAGCCGCGATAGCCCTCGGACCTGAACCAACCTTTGAGCACCGTGAACATGCCCAGGATGCGCGCTTCCGGGCTGCCGGCCTTGTCGCATTCCTGCCTGAACCAGTTGAGCCAGCGCACGTCCCGCGCGCTCAGCGCGGCTGCGGCAACCTGGTCCTTGTTTTCAAAGTGTCGGTAAATGCTCTTGCGCGCAACGCCAGAGGTCTTCACCAGCAGATCCATGCCGGTCGCATGTATTCCGTTCTGGTAAATCAGCGCCTCCGCCGTGTCCAGGATCTTCAGTCGGGTGTCGGTCGTTGTCTTATCCATGGCGCCAAGGTAGAACGATCGTTCTACCTTGTCAACCAGCGATTACACATCAGCTCGGCGGCGCAGTTGCCGAAGGCGACCTGCCAGGTAATCCGGACATTTCCAGAACCTGTAGCGCCCGGCCGGGTTGACGAATATCTGCTCGGATTGCATGCACACGCCAGCGTCCACTTTCGGCCAGAAGCTGACATCGCGAGGCCCTCTAGTCGCTTACAGGAGCATTCCTCCTGAGGCCTCAATGCGCTGACCGGTAATCCAATGACTGCCTCCCGCCAGCAGGTTTGCCACGGCCATGCCGATGTCGTCGGGGCGACCCGTACGTCCCATCGCCGTGTGCTGTGCCACATAGTGGTTCACGGCGGCATCGTCGCGCACTGCACCGCCGAAGAAGTCGGTCTCGGTGGCGCCAGGGGCTACGGCGTTGACCGCGATGCCCCTCGGTCCCAGCTCGAGCGCGAGATAGTGGGTGGCGGTTTCCAGTGCGCTCTTCATTGCTGCGTACACCAGGCTGCCCGCAGCCACGTGGCGGGTAAGGCTGGTGGAGATGTTGATGATGGCGCCGCCATCGGCCAGCTGCGGCGCCAGCAACTGGGTCAGCAGCAGTGGCGCTTTGAAATGCACGCGGTACAGCAGGTCGATGTCATCGCCGCGGATCTCACCGAACGCCGATGGTGCGTGCAGCCCTGCATTGTTCACCAGCTGTTGGAAGTACGATGCACCCCAGCGCTGCAATTGTGCCCGCACAGCCGATACGAAGGTCTCCAGTGATCCAACCGCATCCAGATCCAGCGGCAGCATCGCGGCGCGTACGCCATAGGCTTCGATCTGGCGCAGGGTTTCGGCGGCCTGAACCTGCTGATGCTGGTAGGTAATCATCACGTCGCTACCCTGCCTGGCCAAGTGGAGGGCAATGCTGCGGCCAATGCCGCGGCTGCCGCCGGTAACCAGGGCGATGGTGCGCGGAGTGTGTACGCTGTTCATGGTGGCTTTGTCTCGTGAAACGGAGCGTGACATGCTGCGCCCACGGTGCCGTCCGCACTTGCCCAATTGCACACGATCCTTGCCCGATTTCCCTGCTACCTGTGATCGCCAAGCCCCGCTGCGTGCATTAGCGCTGCAGGCGCAGGCGGTGCTGCGCGCACGCAGCCTGGACGCGGAGCCGCTGCTGGAACTTCTGCCCGGCGCTTGGCTGGCGCGTACAGGATCAACGCGCGCTCCGGCCCCGGCTCTGTACCGTCCCGCGGTGGCGGCGGTGCTACAGGGGGCCAAACAGGTATGGGTGGGCGATGCGGTGCTGGAATATCGCGCCGGCGATGCACTACTCACCCGTCAGCCCGTTCCCGCTCGCGGGATGGCCGCCCGGGGCAACCACCAGACGCATTTTCTGGGGCTGGTGGTGGAGTTGGACACCGTCTTGTTGCGACAGTTGCTGAGCCAGTTGGGCAACCCACCGACAGGCCAAGCGCCTCATCCTGCGCCATTCAGTGTGGTAGCGCTGGATTCACCCGTACTGAGCTGTCTGCTGCGTCTGCTGGAGCTGGCCCTCGACACGCCCGACGCCCAGCGGCTGCTGTGGCCTGCCCTGCAGCGTGAGCTGCTGTTTCGTCTGTTGCAGGGTGAAGCAGGGCCAGCACTGCTGGCGATGGCCCAGCCATCTCCCTTGGCACGGCGGATGGCGGGCGCGATTCGCACCCTGCAACGCAGCTTCCGGCAACCGCTTGATGCGGCCGCGCTGGCCAGCCGTGCAGGCATGGGCAGCGCGCTGTTCTATCGGCATTTCCGTGCGGCAACGGGCCTGTCACCGCTGCAGTACCAGAAGCAGCTGCGCCTGATCGAGGCACGTCGCCTGCTGCAGGGGGGCGGCACCAGCATCTCCGCCACCGCGTTCGCCGTGGGCTACGAGAGCCCTTCTCAGTTCAGCCGCGAGTTCAGTCGGCTGTTCGGCCACGCACCGCGCGAGGCTCTCCCGCTGATCGCTCGATGAGTATCAGCCTTGCTCGGCCACTTGGCGCTGCAGCATCGCGATTCCGGCTTCCAGCGTAACCGCCGGCCGATAGCGAAGCTCGCTGCGTGCACGGCTGTCATCCAGCGTGACCTCCACCGCTGAAGATGCGAACTCCTGGCGGGTCATTGGCGCACGCAGAGGCAGCCGCAGTCTGCGGAACAGGTCATCCAGTCCGATGAAAACACGCAGCAGCGCACGCGGCACCTGTTTTTCAGGCGGTTGTACGCCATAAGCCAGCAACTGAGCGCCAATCAGACGGCGGAACGGCACGGGCGCACCATCGCAGATGTGGTAGACACGGCCGCCCGCACCGCGCGTCAAGGCGCAGCAGACCGCTTCAGCCAGGTTGTCCACGTGGGTGGACGAGGTGAGGTAGTGCCCGCCGTCGATCCAGGCGAAGCGGCCGCTGCGTACGGCCTGCAGCAAGTAGGGCATAGCGGTCGTGTTGTCGCGGCCCCAGACAAATCTTGGTCGCAGCACCTTCACTGCGAAATGCGGTGTGGACAGCGCGATCGCCACCCGTTCTGCTTCAGCCTTGCTCGCGCCGTAGATGCCTGCTGCGCGCGCCGGATACTGATGGTTCTCGCGCGCCTGATGCAAAGGCGCACCGGTGGTCAGTGCCGATTCGCTGCTCAGCACGATCGCCACCGACACACCCGCAGTACGGGCGGCCGTCAGCACGTTGCGGGTGCCTTCCACGTTGGTCTGCCACTGGCTGGGTGAAGCATTTCGGTGGTCGGTGTCGGCGGCCGCGTGGATCAGCGCGGCGCAGCCCTCCATCGCCAAAGCGATGTCGGGGTCCAGCAGATCGCCGTGTACCGGCTGGGCGCCCAGCGCCTGTACCACCGCCGCCGCCTGGGGGCTGCGCACCAGCGCACGCACGTGGTGACCGTCTGCACACAGGCGGCGAATCAGATTGCGGCCCACGTAGCCGCTTCCTCCGGTCAGGAAGAGGGTGGAAGAACTCATCAGGGTTACCTCGGGGGAGAGAACGGGTTCAGCGCGGCGGCGTCTCGATCAACGCGCCAATGTCCTGCAGCAGCTGCTGCCGCTGCGCGGCCGGCCACTGCACGTAGTCCAGCGACTCCAGCAGCTTCATACCCTCCAGCGCGAGGTATGCCAGCAACGCGCTGCGTGGGTGCGTGGCCTGCTGCTGGATCTCGGCCAGGATCTGCGCCTGGTTGTGCTGGATGGGTGCGCGCAGCTGTGGATCTTGGGCCATGGCCGCGCACAGCGCCAAGGCCACCGGCTGGAATGCCTCGGGAAAGGGCTGGGCCGCTGCGGCAATACGACCGCGCAGCAGCGCATCCTGGTTGAACCCCTTGGCCGCCTCGCGGTTGAAGGCGTTGTCGCGGGCCACCGCACGTTCGACCACGGCCTGGATGAGACCGGCCTTGGACTGGAAGTCGTAGACCACCGAGGCCTTGCTGACCCCGGCTTCGGCGGCCACCGCATCCAACGTCAGGCGCGCCGCCCCCACCTGGGCGACAACGCGCTCGGCAGCATCAAGGAGCTGCTGCGGATCAATACTTTTGCGACGGCCCATCACCGGATTCCATATTTAACCATCCGGTCGATTATAAATATGGATGCGATGGTGTAAAGCCCTCTGGGCGGCCTACAGCGCGTCGTAGAGTGCGCCAGCGCCTGCTGCATCCACTGCTGGATGTTCGCTTCGCGCTGCCGGTGGCGCGCTCGACCGGCAGCCGTCACTTGCGCCGGTCGTCGGTTGCCTCCTGCTTGTCCACGTAGCCAGCACCTACAAGACCTTTCAGCAGCTGGGTCACGGCCGCAGTGGAGGTTTCGGTGCCCTCTGTCTTCAACCTGACGTGCGATGGAGCATCAGCAGGAAGAGCAAGCTCCGCGTGAGCGTGCGCAACTGCTGCAGCAGGCGATCATTTCGGGGAACGCCTACTTCGACGAGAGCGGCTCGACGGATATCGAGCGGCGCCGCAAGACGGCGCTGTTGTATCGGGCAACGCTGGAAATCAAGCTCTGAACGGTCATCGACGATCGGCGCGACCACGAGACCAAGGAGATGGCCTGACCTGCGCAATGTCTGCATTCGGACAGATCGGTCGTTCACCTCCCGCAGGGGGCCCGAGTGTCCGCCACGACCAAGCCTGAAAAGGCCGCAATCACCCTCGCATCAACCTACACAACGGTTCCATGGGATGATGCGGTGCCCACCGGACGAGCGACCATGCAGAAGCTGACGGACCCCAATCTGCTGGACGACATCGCCGAGATTGGTCGAATCCAGGCCGTGCCGCGAATCCTGGAGACCGTCGCCCACATCACGGGCTCACGATTCACGGCCATTGCCCGCGTGACCCAGACAACCTGGACCGCGTGCGCCACCTTCGACACCCTGGGGTTCGGGCTGGTTCCCGGTGGCCAACTGGTGCTTGAGACCACCATCTGTGACGAGATCAGGCAGTCGGCGACGTCAGTTGTATTTGCGCATGCAAGCGAGCACCCGATTTACTCYCAGCATCACACGCCACGGATCTACGGGCTTGAGAGCTATGCGTCCGTTCCCATCCATCGGCCAGACGGGAGCTTCTTCGGCACGCTCTGCGCGATTGATTCGGCACCGGCCAACTTCGACATAGCCCACGTCCAACGCTCCATGGAACTGCTGGCCGACCTGGTAGGAAGTTACCTCGACAAGGAAGATCGCCTTGTGCGAGCGGAAACGGCGCTCTCCGACGCGCATCGTGTCGCCGACCTGCGCGACCAGTTCATTGCCGTGCTGGGTCATGACCTGCGCAGTCCGCTGCAGGCCATCAGCATCGCCGCAGATTCGCTGGCATGTGAGGCGGGCACTGAGCGCCAGCAACGGATGCTCGCGCACATCACCTCCGGCGTTGCCAGAATGGACGGACTGATCAACGACGTGCTTGATTTCGCCAGGGGACGTCTGGGCGGCGGCATTCCCATCGCGCTGCAGCTGACAAGCACGCTGGAAGAAGACCTGAAGCGGGTTGTGGAAGAGGTGGAAATCGCCACTGGCCGCCAGGACATCAAGGTCCACATAAAGATAGACGACGACGTGGTCTGCGACCCGAGCAGATTGGCACAGCTCCTGGCCAACCTGCTCACCAATGCAGCGGTACACGGAGAGCGCTCGTCCCCGATTACGCTGACCGTCCACTCCGAGCCGGAAATGCTCACGCTCGACGTACACAACGAGGGACACATTCCATCAGCGAGGTTGGACGCGATTTTCAGCCCATTCTCACGTGAAAAGAGTGAGCGTCCGCGGCCGGGTCTCGGCCTCGGCATCTACATTGCGTCGGAGATCGCGCGGTCCCATGGCGGCACGTTGGAGGTGGAGTCCAGTGCGGCCGCCGGCACCTTGTTCACGTTCAAGATGCCCAGGCTGGAGCTTCCGTAGCGGTCTGCCGCGACCACGTCCGCAGCCTTCAACCGGGTTTCATTTGCGGGCG
>NZ_JBFTOJ010000038.1:0-27735 GCF_056397905.1 Stenotrophomonas sp. 05L414_2 | reverse complement strand
CCGTAAACCCGACACTGGGGGATTGGCCGCGGCATCCAAGCCGCGGACACCCCCGCAACCGGACCCACCCCGCCTTCGACAGATTTCCGCGATCTGGGAACGGTGTTCTGTGCTGCTGTTGGTGGGTGTCGACCATGCGGCTGTTGGTGGGTGTCGACCATGCGGCTGTTGATGGGTGTCGACCATGCGGCTGTTGATGGGTGTCGACCATGCGGCTGTTGATGGGTGTCGRCCACGCGGCTKYTGGTGGGTGTCGACCTTGGTCGACACGTGTAGATCCACGCCATGCGTGGWTGGGACTCGCCGAGGCCGYTSGATCTGTTGGCGAGGGTCTTGCTGACTACTGCGCCATCTCCCGCGGYKGCTGRAGGATGTCGRCCAYGCGGCTGTTGGTGGGTGTCGACCTTGGTCGACACGTAGATCCACGCCATGCGTGGATGGGRCTCRCCGRGGCCGTTGGATCTGTTGGCGAGGGTCTTGCTGACTATCTCGCCATCTTCCGCCGCAGCCAATAACCGGCGCCCAGCAGCACGAACCACGCTGGGCTGGCGATCAGCGCCTGGCGGGTGTCGGCCTGCAGGCTCAGCAGTACCAGCACGGCGGCGAAGAACAGCAGGCAGGCCCAGCACATCGCCACGCCGCCGGGCATCTTGAAGATCGAGGCCGCGTGGCGCTCGGGGTAGCGGCGGCGGTAGACCATGTAGGCCACCAGGATCAGCGACCACACGAAGATGAACAACACCGTCGCCAGGGTCGTCACCAGGGTGAAGGCGGTCACCAGGTTGGGGATCAGGTAGATCAGCAGGGTGCCGCCCAGCAGGCACAGGCAGGAAAACAGCAGGCCCCGTGCCGGCACTGCAGCGCGCGAGAGCTTGGACAGGCCACGTGGCGCGTGGCCTTCCTCGGCCAGGCCATACAGCATGCGGCTGGTGGAGAAGATGCCGCTGTTGGCCGAGGACGTGGCCGAGGTCAGCACCACGAAGTTGATCAGACTGGCGGCGGCGGGAATGCCGGCCAGCACGAACAGCTGCACGAACGGGCTCTTGTCCGGCACCACCTGGCGCCATGGGGTCACCGCCATGATCGCGATCAGCGCCAGCACGTAGAAGATGATGATGCGCACGGGGATCGAGTTGATCGCCTTGGGCAGGTTGCGCTCCGGGTCAGCCGTTTCCGCAGCGGTGGTGCCCACCAGCTCGATGCCGACGAAGGCGAACACCGCGATCTGGAAACCGGCGAAGAAACCCACCAGGCCCATCGGGAACATGCCGCCGTCATTCCACAGGTTCGACAGCGATGCGGTGTGGCCGCTGGGCGAAGTGAAGCCCCACGCCACCAGTCCAGCACCGGTGATGATCAGCGCGCAGATCGCCACGATCTTGATCAGCGCGAACCAGAACTCCATTTCGCCGAACAGCTTCACCGTCACCAGGTTCAACGACAGCAGCAGCATCACGCAGGCCAGCGCCGGTTTCCACGCTTCCAGTCCCGGGAACCAGAACTGCGCATAGGCGGCGATGGCGATCACGTCGGCGATGGCGGTGACGATCCAGCAGAACCAGTACGTCCACCCGCAGAAGAACCCGGCCCATGGGCCAAGCAGATCGGTGGAGAAATCGATGAAGGATTTGTACTSCAGGTTGGACAGCAGCAACTCGCCCATCGCCCGCATCACGAAGAACAGCATCGCGCCGATGATCAGGTAGACGAACACGATGGACGGGCCGGCCAGGCTGATGGTCTTGCCCGAACCCATGAACAGGCCGGTGCCGATGGCACCGCCGATGGCGATCAGTTGCAGGTGGCGGTTGGACAGGCTGCGGCGCAGGTGCTCGGGGGGCGTGGCGGGCTCGGTCATGGGCGCGGGAAGGGGCGGGTGAAGCGTTCGACGTTAGTCCTCCCGCTGCCACAACGCCAGCGCCGGACGGCCCAGGGCCGTCAGCAAGTGTCATTTTCACCACAATGTGACCCGTTACCGCCTTTGTCCCATTCCGCCCAGCCCTGCGCCGTGTTCATATACCGCCATCGCCCAAGGACCGGCCCCGCCCATGTGCCCAGCCCTGCACACCTCTCTGGAGCCCCGGTCATGAGCCGACTGCGGGTCATCATCGGCGGCACCGTCCTGGCCGTGCTGGCCGCTGCAGTGCCGATCGCGGTCATGGTCTATGCCACCTGGGACCGTGCCGTAAGTGTCGAACAGCAGCGGCTGCATGCCATCGCCGAGCGCAGCCTGCGCCGTACCGAAGTGTCCTATCAGGAAGCGCTGGCGGCATTGAAGTCGGCCGAGGCCACCGTGCTGCCGCCCTGCGGGGCCGAACACATCCAGCGCATGCAGACCCTGGTGATGACCACGCCGTCGTCGGACCAGATGGGCTACTTCGAGGGCGGCAAGCTGCGCTGCACGTCGTGGGGGCCGTTCCAGCAGGATGTGGACCAGCCCACGCCGGACCACGTCACCAGCGATGGTGCCGGCATCACCGTCAACGTGCGCCCCGAGGCGGCTGGCCGGCGGCCGATGCTGTCCATGATGTACGGGGCCTACGACGTGCTGGTCGACCCTCGGCGCTTCGTCGACGTCATCGTCGATCCGGACGTGCGGCTGGCCCTGGCAAGTCCGGATGGACGGCTGCTGACCCAGCAGGATGGCATGGACCCGGCCCTGCTGCAGCGCCTGCTGCGTGAGCCCGGCGAAGGCCTGGACCGCGACACCCTGTATGCCAGCGCGCGCAGCGGTGAATGGCTGGCGATCGCCACGGCGCCGCGCACCGCGCTGGCGGCCACGTTCCGGCAGCAGGCGTGGCTGTTCGTGCCCTTGGGCCTGCTGATGGCCGCCGCCGGTGCCGGCCTGGTGATCTGGCTGTCGCGACGACGGCTGTCGATGCGCGGCGAACTGGGCATCGCCATCCGCCGCCGCGAACTCTACCTGCACTACCAGCCCATCATCGAACTGGACACCGGCATCTGCGTCGGCGCCGAAGCGCTGGTGCGCTGGCAGCGCCCCGACGGCACGCAGGTGCGTCCGGACCTGTTCATTCCCTTGGCCGAAGAAGCCGGGATGATCGCCGCCATCACCGACCTGGTGATCGAGAACGTGGTTGCCGACATGCGTGAGCTGCTGGCCGAGGATCGCAGTGCACACATCGCGATCAACCTGGCGGCCGAGGACATCAGCAGCGGACRTGCGCTGAAGGTGATCTCGCAGCGCATGGCCGGCAGCGGCATCCTGCCGCAGCAGATCTGGCTGGAGGCCACCGAACATGGCTTCCTCGACATCGACCGTGCCCGCACCATGCTGGCCGCGGCTCGGCGCGCGGGCCACAGCGTGGCCATCGATGATTTCGGCGTCGGCTATTCCAGCCTGCAGTACCTGCAGCAGCTGCCACTGGATGCACTGAAGATCGACAAGTCCTTCGTCGATGCGATCGGCACCGAAAGCGCGACCAGCCCGGTCACGCCGCACATCATCGGCATGGCCCGCGAGCTGGGCCTGTGGGTGGTGGCCGAAGGCGTGGAAACCGAAGCGCAGCTGGCCTACCTGCACAGCCAGCACGTGCAGTTCGGCCAGGGCTGGCTGTTCTCGCGGCCGTTGCCGCGCGATGAGTTCATCGCCTTCCACCGCAAGCGCCAGCAGCAGTACGGCGCGGCGCGGGAGCACATGCAGAATCCGCGCAGCGTGCCGTTCGAGCGCGAGCAGGCGGGGGAGTAGCCGGCGAACGGCGCCGCCCCTCGTGGTGGGTCGCATAAAGCTGTTCGTGGGTTGGCCGGGCGGTACAGATCTCTGCGGCGTTCCACCACGTAAATAGAGAAGAGAAAAGCAACAGCGGGTCGCTGCGCTCGCGCGCGCTGTTGAGCTTCGGCCGGGGTAGTGCCGGCCGCTGGCCGGCAACCCCGTCATCCTTGATCGACGCCTACGCCCAGGCCTTCGGCCGCGCCCAGACCCACAGGCCGCACACCACCAGCAGCAGCAACGGCAGCCAGGCCAGGTGCTGGGCGCCGCTGGCCTGCAGCATCAGGCCGCCGCCGACGCCGCCGGCGGCGATGGCCAGGTTCCAGCCGGTCACCAGCATCGACTGCGCCAGGTCGGCGGCGGCACCGGCGCGGCGCGCCAGGGCGGTCTGGAACAGGGTGGGTACCGCACCGAACGCGACGCCCCACAGGATCGTCACCAACAGCAGCACGCCCGGCAGGCCTGGCCACAGCAGCAGCGAAACCACCGCCATCACGAAGCCGATCACGCTGGCCCACACCAGCGCGCGCAGGTGGCGGTCCACGCCCCAGCCGGCGATGGCGATACCCACGATCGCGGCGATGCCGAATGCCAGCAGCAGCCGGTCCAGCCACGCCCCGGCGCCGGCCTGCACTGCCAACGGCTCGATGTAGGTGTACAGCACGTTGTGCGCCAGCACGTACAGCACCATCACCAGCAGCGTGCTGCGGATGCCGGGCATGCGCCAGACCGAACCCAGCGACATGCGCCGGCCTGCACCGGCCGCCGGCAACGCGGGCAGCGCCCATCGGGCGTAGCCGAGCAGCAGCACCGCCAGCACGCTCATCAACGCGAACGCCCAGCGCCACCCGATCTGCTGGCCCAGCAAGGTGCCGGCCGGCACCCCCAGCGACAGCGCCAGCGGCGAGCCGATCATCGCTACCGCGATCGCCCTTCCCTGCAGTTCCGGCACCACCATGCGCGCGGCATAGCCGGCCACCAGCGACCACAGCAGGCCCGCGCCCACACCCGCCAGGAAGCGCGCCACCAGGGTCAGCACGTAGTCGTGGCTCAGCGCGGTCACGGTGTTGACCACCATGAAGCCGGCAATCGCCGCCAGCAGCAGCGGACGACGTGGCAGGCGCTGGGTCAGCGCAGTCATCGGCAACGCAGCCAGCACCGAGCCCAGTGCATACACGCTCACCAGCTGCCCTGCGGCCGCGTCGCTGACGCCGAGGCTCTCGCCCATCGGCCGCAGCACGCCCGCTGGCAGCGTTTCGGTCAGCAGGGTGATGAAGCCACCACCGGCCAGTGCCAGCAGCCCGCGCCACGGCAAGCGCGTTGCTTCACCCGCCGGAGCCCCTGCATCAATTGCGTGGCCGCTCATCGCAGCGTCTCCAGATCGGCGTACACCGCATCGCGCAGTTCATCGACAAACGCGCCATGCATGCCTTCGTACAGCGTGTTGGTCAGCGCGACCACGCTCAGGCCACGCGCCGGGTCCACGAACCAGCTGTGGCCGTAAGCACCGCCCCAACGCCATGTCCCTGCGGTCTGCGGTGTGCCGCTGGCCGCTGCATCACGCAGGACCGCAAAGCCGAGGCCGAATCCCCAACCCGGCGGATCAACCGGTCCCAGCTCGCCGACCTGTGGGGTTCCCATCTGTGCAACCACGCTGTCCGGCAGCAGCTGCGAGGCGCGCACATCGCGCAACGCTTCCAGCACGGCCATCACCTCATCGGCACTGCCCACCAGCCCCGCGCCTGCCGACGGATAGCGGTGTGGATCGGTCGCCCGCGCCACGCTGTATTCGATGCCCACCGAGCCCTCGAACGCAGGCACCACCTCGCCCTCCCGCAACCGATGCGGCTGCGGCAGGTCACTGACATACGGCGTGGCCAGACGACTACCCTCGGCGGTGGCGAACGCGGTGTCGCGCAGGCCCAGCGGCTGCGCCAGCAGCCGGTCGAACAACACCTGCAACCTTTCGCCGGTGGCCGCTTCAGCCACGGCGCCCGCCACATCCACGCCCAGCGAGTACAACCACTGGCTGCCCGGCGCGAACAACAGCGGCGCCTGCGCGATGCGCTGCACGTTCTGCTGCAGCGTCACCGGGTTCGCGTCCATGCCATCGCTCACACCCGCCTGCGCATAAGGCTCCTGGGCATCGGCTTCCAGGAAGCGGTAGCCCAGCCCACTGCTGTGGCTGAGCAGCTGGCGCAGGCTGATCGGCGGGCGGCTGCCATCGGCCAGTGCCGGGCGGAACGCCGGCAACCAGCGCTGCACCGGCGCGTCCAGGTCCAGCACCCCGTCTGCTACCAGGCGCAGGATCACCGTGGTCAGCAGCGGTTTGCTCACCGAGGCCAGCCGGAACAGGTGGTCGCGGCGCATCGGCGTGTTCGATTCACGGTCGGCCAGGCCACTGGCGCTGGCGTGGCGCAGCACGCCGTGCTCGCGCACCAGTACCACCGCACCGACCAGGCGCTGCGGATGCACGGCCCGCAGCAGCGCGCTCACCGCGGGCAGTGCCGGTGCGGTATCAACAGGAAGGGCGAGTGTCATCGGGGTGATCCGTGGGGAGAGGCCCGCCACGGTAGGCAGCTCCGGCGCCGGCAAAAAGCGGGGCGGGGCTCCGTGCATCATGGACCGCAAGGTCCACAATCGGCATGATGCCCGGAACCACTGGGCCGCACCGACCCTCCAGGCCCGCGCACCGCAGTGTTGCGCGGGCCACGTCAGCGGGCCGGACTGCCGCGCCCTACCCTGCCCACTTTCGCAGCGACCTTCCCCATGTCCGTCCTCGACAACCTGGCCAACCTGCAGACCTTCGTCCACGCCGCGGACACCCGCAGCTTCGTCGACACCGGCCGCGTGCAGGGCATCTCCGCCTCGGCCGCCGGCAAGTGCGTGGCCCGGCTTGAACACGCACTCGGCGTGCGCCTGTTCCACCGCAGCACGCGCAGCATCACCCTCACGGCCGAGGGCCAGCTGTTCCTGGCACGCTGCCGCCGCATCCTCGACGAATGCGATGCCGCACGCACCGAACTGGCCCAGCAACATGCAACCCCCAGCGGCACCCTGCGCATCAGCCTGCCGCTGGTGGGCGACCTGACCCTGCCGCTGATGGCCGAGTTCATGGCGGCCTACCCGGACATCCGGCTGGAGCTGGATTTCTGCGATCGCCTGGTCGATGTCATCGAGGAAGGCTTCGACGCCGTGCTGCGCGTTGGCGAGCCCAGCGATTCACGCCTCACCGCACGCCGCCTCGGGGTGTTCCCACGCCGCGTGGTTGCATCGCCGGCGTACCTGCAACGGCATGGCGTTCCACGCACGCCGGCCGACCTGCTGCAGCACCGCCTGCTGCACTACCGCTTCCCCAGCACCGGCAAGCTCGAGCCATGGCCGATCCTCTGGCCCGAAGGCGAAACGGCACAGGATCTGCCGGTGCACCTGGTCGCCAACACCATCGAAGCGCGGGTGGCACTGGCGCTGCGCGACGGGGGCCTGGCGTTCGTGCCGGTGCATTCGGTGCGCGATGCACTGGCCGATGGCCGGCTGGTCACCGTGCTTGAAGAGCACGTGCATTCCTGCGGCATCTTCCACCTGCTGTGGCCCTCCGGCCGCCACGTGCTGCCGAAGCTGCGGGTATTCATCGAATTTGTCGGCGCGCGGCTGGATACGGTGCCTTGACCCAGCGCCACGGCCGCGACCATTCAGCTCGCGGCGCTATACTGCCCGCTCATTCCCCACCGAGGCTCGCGACCAATGCGCCAGTGATGCCGCCGTCTTCGCACTAGACGGCCCGACTCTTCCCGCCCCTGCGCGCAGGGGAGAACCAGGCATCCATGGAGGTCGCATGACTTCGCATTCCCTCACGCTCGATCGCGTGTCGTATCGGTTGGCCGATGGCCGACCGTTGTTTTCCGATCTGTCCTTTTCCTTCGAACCGGTGGCCACCGGGCTGGTCGGCGCCAATGGCGCCGGCAAGAGCGTGCTCGCGCGCCTGCTCGCCGGCCAGCTGTCGCCCGACGATGGCCGCGTGCACCGCAGTGGCCAGGTGTTCCTGTTGCCTACGCCGGGCTATCCGCCACGTGGCACGGTGGGTGAACTGGCCGGCGTCGGCGCCGAGCTGGCGGCACTGGCGCGCATCGAAGCAGGCAGCATCGATGAAGCCGATTTCGCCTGCGTGGGCGACCACTGGGACCTGCGCGAACGCCTGCAGCAGCAGTGGCAGGCGATGCAGTTGCCGACCGACCTTGATCCGGCGCAGCCCGCCTCCCGGCTCAGTGGCGGCCAGGCGATGCAGGTGGCGCTGTCCGGCGCGTGGGCCAGCGGCGCGGACTGGCTGATCCTCGACGAGCCAAGCAATCATCTCGACGCCCGGCATCGCCACCAGCTGTACGCACAGCTGCAGCAGTGGCAGGGCGGCCTGCTGGCCATCAGCCACGACCGTGGCCTGCTTGCGCAGATGGCGCAGATCGTCGAACTGGACGCGCACGGCCTGCATCGTTACGGCGGACCGTGGCAGCACTATGCCGACACACGCGCCGCCGAACGCGAGGCCGCCGCCGCGCAGCTGGAGCATGCCCGTGCCCAGCACCGGCAGCGGCAACGCAGCGCGCGCGAACAGAACGAGCGCCAGCAGCAGCGGCAGGCACGTGGCAACCGCGAAGCGCGCGAGGCCAACCAGGCACCGATCCTGCTCGGTCGGCAGAAGCAGCGCGCCGAAGCGAGCCACGGCCGTGCGCAGCAGATCCAGAGTGATCGCCTGCAGGCCAGCGCAGCGCAGGTGCGCGCCGCCGCTGCGGCAGTACACGTGGCACCAGAACTGGCGTTGTTCAGTGGCGAGAGCGAGCGTGGTCAGGGCCGCCTGCTGCAGGCGCACGATCTGGTGCTGCCGCATGGCTGCAACGCGGCGCTGCAGCTGGAGATCAGGCGCGGCCAGCGCATCGCCGTCGTGGGCGACAACGGCAGCGGCAAGTCGACCCTGCTGCGCGTACTGGCCGGACAGCTGGCGGCGCGCAGCGGTCAGGTGCAGCGGCATGCGCCGCTGGCCCTGCTCGACCAGCAACTGCTGGGGCTTGCAGGTGAACAGAGCATCCTCGATGCCGTGCGCGCTGCGAATCCCGCGGCCGATGCGGGTGAACTGCGTACGCGTCTTGCCCTGCTGGGCCTGGATGCGCAACGCGTCCAGCGCCCGGCCAGCAGCCTCAGCGATGGCGAGCGGGTGAAGGGTGCGCTGGCCAGCGTGCTGTACGCCGATCCTGCCCCGCAGCTGCTGTTGCTGGACGAGCCGGGCAACGCGCTGGACCTTGCTGCGCTGCAGGCGCTGGAAGAACTGCTGGCGGCGTGGCCGGGGGCGTTGCTGATGGTCAGCCATGACACCCACCTGCTGCAGGCGCTGCGGCCAACGCAGGTGCTGCAGGTCGGTGATGCAGGTTGGCGGTGGCGCGATGCGTTGTAGGGCCGGGCACGTGTTCGGCTCCTGCAGGCATTCATCCACGCATGGCGTGGATCTACTGCCAGCCTCTCATCCACGCGTGGCGCAGACGCATCAACGCTTCCACACCGGGAACGCCTGCGGCATCTGCTGCCACAGCAAGGGCCCGGCCTGCAGCTCGGTGTCGTTGAGCAGGCACGCATCCAGGGCCGACCGCACCACACGCTCGTCCATGTGCACGCCGATCACCACCAGTTCCTGCCGGCGGTCACCCCACAGCGGATGCCACAGGCGTGCCATCGCCGAGTGCGCGGCCGCGTCCGGGAATTCCCGTACGTCCGGCAGCGGCGCGCTCCAGCAGTCGGCCTGCTGCCGGGCCCAGCCCAGATCGCTGTAAGGCAGCGGCGTTGGCGGCAGCAGCGGCGTGGTGTCCTCCTGGCCGGCGCGCACCCGCTCGCGCGCCGCATACCAGAAGCCCGCCGCCTGGGTGCGTGTGGCCGCGCCCACACTGTTCAACTCACCCACCCAGTCCATGCGGTTGGCCAGCCAGAACCAGCCCTTGCTGCGGATCACCCCGGGCATGCCGTGCTGCAATGTGCGCGCGAAACGGGCGGGATGGAACGGCCGCCGTGAGCGATAGACGAAGCTGCCGATGCCGTACTCCTCGGTTTCCGGCGTGTGCTCGCCACGCAGTTCCTTCACCCAACCGGGGGCCTGCTGCGCGCGCTCGAAATCGAAGCGACCGGTATCCAGCAGCTCGGCAAGCGGCACGTCGCCGAAACTGGACAGCAGCAGCTTCGCGTCGCGATTCAAGCCGCGCAGCACGGCCAGCGTGTCCTGCAGCACTTCGTCGTCCACCTGGTCCACCTTGCTGACCACGATCACATCGGCGAATTCCGCCTGCTCGCACAGCAGGTCGACCACGCCACGATCATCATCCGGCCCCGCCTGCTGGCCACGCTCGGCCAGGCGCAGTGTGGAACCGAAATCGGCCAGGAAGGCACTGCCATCCACCACCGTCACCATCGTGTCCAGCCGTGCGATATCGCTCAGGCTGAAGCCGTGTTCGTCGCGCACCGCGAAGGTCGCCGCCACCGGCATCGGCTCGCCGATCCCGGTCGATTCGATCAGCAGGTAGTCGTAGCGGCCGCTGTCGGCCAGGCGCCGCACCTCCTGCAGCAGATCGTCACGCAGCGTGCAGCAGATGCAGCCGTTGCTGAACTCCACCAGCGTCTCTTCGGTGCGACGCAGTTCGGCGCCGCCATCGCGCACCAGCTGCGCATCGATGTTGACCTCGCTCATGTCGTTGACGATCACCGCCACCCGCAGGCCATCGCGGTTGCGCAGGATCTGGTTGAGCAGGGTGGTCTTGCCGGCACCGAGGAAGCCGGAAAGCACGGTGACCGGAAGGCGGCGGTCGGCGCGGGAAACAGTGTTCATGTCGGAGCGGGCTGGCTGCGGAATGGAAATGTTACTGTATAACAATTGTCGCGCAAGGAATCCTCCCCGCATGAAGTCGCCCTCTGCCGCCCTGCTTGATGCCGGCGCCGTCGCCCTGTCCAGCCTGTGCCTGCTGCATTGCCTGGCGCTGCCCCTGCTGGCGGCCGCACTGCCGCTGTTCGGCGTCTGGGCCGAAGCGGAGTGGGTGCACCTGGTCTTCGTCGCCATCGCGCTGCCGATGACCGGCTTTGCCCTGTGGCGCGCCGAACGCCGCCAGCCGCTGCCTGCGCTGGCATGGCTGAGCGCGGGCATGGGCCTGGCACTGTTGATGGCCGGGGCGCTGGCACTGCCCTCGCACGCCTGGGAGACCCCGCTGACGGTCACCGGCAGCCTGCTGCTGGCCGCCACGCACCTGTGGAACGCGCAGCACCGGCACCGCAGAAGCTAGTGCCGGCCGCTGGTCGGCAACTGCAGGCATCGTCCGCAGGTCATGAGGTTGCCGGCCAGCGGCCGGCACTACCCAGCTATTTGCCGTAACGCCGCAGCAGTTCCACCAGTACCTCGGCTTCGGCCGCCCGTTGCGCCGGGTCGTCCGCGCCCACCACGTGTTCCTGCAGATGCTCGTGCAGCAGTTCCATCAGCAGGCTGTGGGCAGCGCCACGCACGGCCGCCACCTGCACCAGCACATCGGCGCAGTCGCCTGCCTCGCCCTCGGGCGTGTTCAATGCCTGTTCCAGCGCCGCCACCTGCCCGCCGATGCGACGCACCCGGGTCAGCAGCTGCTTTCGATTTCTGTGTACATGGGCCATGGCAGGATCATATACCCTATGGGGGTATCCACCCAAGCCTGACCGCCGCCATGCACCTGGACGCCCTCGCCGCCGCCCGCCGCCACGAGCACCGCTTCGACGACGGCAATCCGCTGGCCGAACGCAACACCCGCCGCGCGATGTGGCTCACCGTCAGCATGATGCTGGTGGAGATCGTCGGTGGCTGGTGGTTCAACTCCATGGCCGTGCTGGCCGACGGCTGGCACATGAGCTCGCACGCGCTGGCACTGGGCCTGTCGGTGTTCGCCTATCGCTGCGCACGGCGCTACGCGCACGATCCGCGCTTCGCCTTCGGCACCTGGAAGATCGAGATCCTGGCCGGCTATACCAGCGCCATCGCCCTGCTCGGCGTCGCCGCGCTGATGGCCGTGCAATCGCTGGAACGCCTGTGGGTGCCCGCGCCCATCCACTACAACGAAGCCATCGCCATCGCCGCGGTCGGCCTGGGTGTGAACCTGCTGTGCGCGTGGTGGCTGCACGACAGCCCCGGCCACGCCCACCACCACCATGGACACGGGCACGACCATCATCATGGGCATGACCACGATCATGGCCACGACCATTCCCACGGCCACGACCTCAACCTGCGTTCGGCCTACGTGCACGTGCTGGCCGACGCCGCCACCTCGGTGCTGGCCATCGTCGCCCTGCTGGGCGGCAAGCTGCTCGGCCTGACCTGGCTGGATCCGGTGATGGGCCTGGTCGGCGCGGTGCTGGTCACCGTCTGGGCAATCGGCCTGCTGCGCGACAGCGGCCGCATCCTGCTCGACGCGCAGATGGATGCGCCGGTGGTGGCCGAGGTACGCGAAGTGATCGAGCAGGGTCCGTGGCCGGCACGCCTGGCCGACCTGCACGTGTGGCAGGTGGGGCGCGGCAAGTACGCCGTCGCCGCCAGCGTGGTCACCAGTGATGCCACGCTGGATCCGGATACCGTGCGCCAGGCGCTGGCGATCCACGAGGAACTGGTGCACATCACTGTGGAGATCCACCGCAGCGCGTGACGCCAGCAGGGCGACGGTTCTTGCCGAAAATCTGTACCGGCCACGGCTGCGTGCTGCCTACACTGGCCGCACCTGCCCCGTCGGGACATCCCATGCGCACGCTCCGCCTGCTGCTGCCCGGTGCCCTCCTGCTGCTGGTGGCCTGTTCCGGCGACACCCAGCTGCCGTTCTCCTCCGACCCGATGCTCGGCTGCTTCGCCACCAGCCCGCGCAAGTCCGCCGAGTTCCGCATCGAAAAGGAAGCAAGCCAGTACTTCGTCTCGTTCGAACGCGATGGCCACTGGCAGCGCGAACCCAATGCGCTGTACAAAGCCAGCCGCAGCGACATCCAGCAGTACTTCCGCGATGACGCCGACCAGATCGACAGCGCACTGATCAGGATGGCCGGCGGCTTCGGCATCTTCCGCGTCAAGGACGGCGCCACGCTGAAGGCCCGGGCACGCGACAGCGACTACATGGCGCTGCTGCTGATCGGCGCCGGACCGGTGTATGCGGTGAAGTGCGGATAGCGTGCAGGCCTTCTCATGGCGGGCATCTGGATGGGTGCGCTTCGGGACGTCGCAGGCGGTGTGGCAGTGGTTCCTGCCGCCGCCTTCAGCTCTGCAACAGCTGCGGTACCATGCCCTCCCCCGAATCCTCCCGCTACCCACCGTGCCCCACTACTCCGGCCCCCTGCTGACCCGCGACAGCGCTGACACCCTGCGCCGTGCCCACGACAAGGGCGCCACCGAATGGTCGGGCTCGCTCGATCTGGGCCGCAGCGAAGCGGCGGTACAGCTGGATGCCGAGGGTTTCACCTTCCGCGGCCAGCACTACCCGTGGCCGGGCAAGCTGAAGGACCGCACGCTGTACTACTGGGATGGCGAGGAGTTCTGCTCCATCTCCCGCTTCAGCGGCTCGCTGATCAAGCTGGTGCCGACCGAGTGGGGCGCACCGACCTTCGAGATCGACGGCATCAAGATGCTGCCGACCTCCAAGCTGTCGCCGTTCGAGGACGCGCGCCGCAAGGTCGAGCTGGTCGCCCCGGCGGGCAAAAGCCTCCTCGATACCTGCGGYGGGCTTGGCTACTTCGCCGCCTGCGCACTGGAGGCCGGCGTCGGCCAGATCCGCTCGTTCGAAAAGAACGCCGACGTGATGTGGCTGCGCACGCTCAATCCGTGGTCGCCCGATCCTGACTCAGCCGCCGCGGGCGGCCGCCTGCACTTCAGCCACGGCGACGTCTCGCAGCAGATCGAACAGGTCGCCAGCAACAGCGTCGATGCGGTCCTGCACGACCCGCCGCGCTTCGGCATTGCCGGCGAACTGTACTCGCAGGTGTTCTACGACCATCTCGCCCGCGTCATCCGCAAGGGTGGCCGCCTGTTCCACTACACCGGCGCGCCGAACAAGCTGACCAGCGGCCGCGACGTGCCGCGCGAAGTGGCCAAGCGCCTGGAAAAGGCCGGCTTCAAGGCCGAGCTGGCGCTCGATGGCGTGCTGGCCGTCAAGCGCTGAGGCTCACTCGCCTTCCACCTTGGCCAGCTTCATCACCCACTTCGGTACTTCCGGCTCGCCGGCGTAGAACGCCTTGGGCTTGTTCTCGGCCATCGCCCAGCGGTGCAGCCAGCTCGGCCCATAGCGACCACTGTAGCCCTCGGCGCCGCGCGCATAGGCGGGGTCGCGCACGGCTTCTTCCAGCGACACGAAGCGATAGCCACGGCGCTTGGTGGCCGCCACCAGCTCGGCGAACGTCGCCGCGTTGAGCTCGTTGGCATGCATCAGCCACACCTGCGGCACCGCATACCCCAGCAGCGCCTGTGACTGCTGCTCGTAGTAATCCACCTTGTTCAGCATGTACGGCACATAGCCCTTGCGCAGGCTCGCCAGCGTCGCCTCGCGCTGCGGTGAATCGGGCTGCTCGTTCATCACGTTGGCATAGGCGAAGGCCCATACCCACTCACCGTTGTCGACCGTCACCGGCRCAACGCGGTAGCCGTGCTGCTTGAAGAACACGTCCATCGCCACGCGGTCTTCCGGCGTACGGCCCGCACGCAGGTAAGGGTGGCGCATCCATTGCGGCGTCTGCCCACGCTCGGCCAGCAGCGGCCGCAGCACCTGCTCGCCGCGCAGGAAGTCCTGCTGGAACGCCGGCACGCCTTTGGCGTTGAGGTCCATGTGCGACCAGGTGTGGTTGCCGAGTTCGTAGCCGGCATCCAACCAGTCGCGCAGCATCTGCACGCGCGCCGGCTGCACCTGGCCATCCACTTCCAGCTTGTTTTCGTTGACGAAGCCCACCACCGGCACATCGGCCTGGCGCAGCTGCACCATCAGTGCGGCATGGCGTGCCTGCAGATCGGCCGGCACGATCTCATCCAGGCGCGCCCACGGCAGATCGTCAATGGTCACCGCGATGCGCCGATCGACTTCGGCAGCGTGGACAGTCAATGACAACAACAGCAACGGCAACGCACGCAGGAACAGACGCATCGGTACATCCATGGGACCAGGATGCAGCGACTGTAACGCGATTGGGCCTTGCCGCCGAGTGTGGATCCGGCCGCAGCGCCAGAGCGGGTCAGTCGGCGATGTACTGCGGCGGCACGTGGTCGGTCAACCAGACACCATTGGCCGAGCGGTGGAACACGTGCCCATCGGCATGCATGCGCCCTGCGTGCACGCTGAGGATCACCGGCGCACCGCGGCGAGCGCCGACCTGGTGGGCCGTCTCCCGGTCCAGTGACAGATGCACGTGATGGCGCTCGCCCGCACGCAGGCCCTGCTCGCGGATCGAGCCGACGAAGCGCGACACCGTGCCGTGGTACAGCCACTGCGGCGGCGCCACCGGCAGCAGTCCAAGATCGACCGCGACCGAATGCCCCTGGTTTGCGCGGATACGCTGGCCATCATCGCTCAGTGCAAAGCGTTGCTTGTTGCAGCTCGCCACGATGTGCTGCAGTCCGCCACGGTCGAGCGCGTGCCCGTGTGCAGCCAGCTTCTGCAGCAGTTCGTCGACGTTGGCCCAGCCCTGGCCGTCCAGGATCAACCCGATTTTCCCGGGTTCATGGCGCAGCACCAGGCTGAGGAACTTGCTGGTCTGCTTGGATGAAGTTTCCGTATTCATCGGCATAGCGTGCCGCAAAAGCGCCAGTTGGTGCCAGTCAGCGGCCCGCGCCAGCTTCAGAACCGGCTCAGCTGAGAGGTAGTGCGCCACAGCCACAGGCCGACCACCATCGCTGCCATCAGCAGTCCGCACAGGATGATGGCCAGCGCATCAGGTGCGTGCGGCGGCGTCAGGTCGGCCCTGGCGAAGATCTGCAACAGCCATCGCCGTATCGAGGACGGGAGCGCATGTCCGTCTGGTGTCAGGTCTGTCATGCATGCTGCAGGCAGCGCAGTGGTGATGCCCGCCCACACATGCTCATACAGTCGAAGCATCACGCTCGCCAGCAGCAGCGCCGCCGCATGCAGGGCAAGCAGGCCCCAAGCGCTGCGGCGCAGCGGTGCATCCACATGGCGCAGCCAGTGCACGCAGACCAGCAGCGTACCCAGCAGGGCCAGCACCAGCGTTGCCATCGGCAGCCAGCACAGCGGCTGCCAGTCGTCCAGCGCGCCTGCACGTGCCAACAGCTGCTCGGCAACCAGCATCCGGGCAGCAGGATCGGTGCCGCCACAGGCCAAAGACAGGGGCTCCAGCAGCAGGGCCACGCGCTGGTGGAAATGGCCTGCGGCCAAGCCCACCGACAGCAGCGCCAGCACCTGCAGCAGCAACAACATCAGGCCGGGGCCAAAGAAGCGTCCGAGGCGGGCAGTGAAGGCGGTCATCGACGTAGTCCCAGCGAGTGACGCGCATGCTAGCCAAGCCAACGGCCGCTGTCGGCTGGCAGATGCGACACGACCTTGGAGGATGCGCGATCATGTCCACTTCTTCAGGAGAGCTGGCGATGGTAGGGCTGTATCTGCTCGTGCGTACCCTGCTGCCGGTTCTGCTTGGCGTGTTGGTTGCGATGCTTGGCGCACGCGTGATCAATGCGCGGCTGGCCCGCCTTCCGCCGCGCGTGATTGCGCTGCCGGATGAAAGCCTGCTGCCCAGCCCCGCAGCACAGCGACGCTATCGCCGCATGCGTCGGCGCAGACCGGGCCTGCAGCACTTCACCCTGCCACCCAAGGTGCCGCGCAGCTGGGTCCTGCTCGCAGCAATGGCGTTCATCGGCACGGTAGGCCTGACCGTCTACCTGATGCCCGATGGCGCCCGCTTCCAGGTGCTGGTCGAGAGCACCTTGGGATATCCCTCCACCGTCATCGAAGTCCATGCGCCCATGCAGCAGCAGCTGCAGCTGCTGGATGCCTGCGCCCCCGTGCTGCATCGCACTGTCCGCCCCATCACCATGCGCTACCGCAGAGCCCGCACCGGCAATCCGGTCGAGGTACACGGGGTACTGCCGGTGCAGGTGCGGCACCGCGGCACGCTGCTGCAGGTGGCCACGGCGCAGCCGGTGGATGCGGCCGTGCTGCGCGATGCCCTGCACCAGTGCAGCGCATCGTCCAACGTTACGCTGACGATACAGCCGCGCACCGTGGCGCCATGGCGGGAATGGGGTTGGCAGCCGTGGCCGGGGCGCAGCGGCCAGTAAGGCTTCAACCGCGCGGCAGTTTCGCCGCCCACATGTTGTCCACCAGGTTCGGGTAACGGCGTCCGTTCTCCTCTGCCCGCTGCCGCGCCGCCGCCTTCTGCGCTTCCGTCAGCGGCTGCGTCTTCTGGCCCTTCGGGTTGGGCTTCTTCCAAGGCGGCGTGCGGGCAGTGGGCATGTGCGGATGATGCCGTAGTAGGTGTTACTTCTTCAGGAATTCCAGCAACGCCAGATTGAAATCATCGGCGTGGCTGGTATTGCAGCCATGTGGCGCATTCTTCAGCACCACCACCTCGCTGCCGGTGATGGCCGCATGCGTGCGCTTGCCTGAACCTTCAAACGGCACCGTCGCATCGCTGTCGCCGTGCAGCACCAGCGTCGGTACGGTCACCTTCTTCAGGTCCGCACGGAAATCGGTGGTGGCGAACGCCTTCATGCACCCCAGCGCAGCGGACTGGTCAGATTGATGGGCAAGCGCGATGGCGGCCTGGCGCTCGTCCTCGGTGACCATCAGCTTGCCGTCGGCACTGAAGAAATCGCGGGTAAAGCCGTCGAAGAACGACTCCCGGTCCTTCTCCAGCCCCTGGCTCATCTCATCCGCCTTTTCCTGGGTCAGCGGCCCTTCGGGATTGTCCGCGCCCTTCAACAGGTACGGCGGCACGGCCGCAGCGAACACCACGCTGTGCAGGCGGTCTTCACCATGGTTGGCGATGTAGCGCGCCACTTCGCCACCGCCCATCGAGAAGCCGACCAGGGTGACATCGCGCAGGTCGCGCTCGTCGATCAGTCCGGCCAGGTCAGCGGCCAAGGTGTCGTACTCGTAGCCATCGGCGGGCTTGTCCGAGCGGCCGAAGCCGCGACGGTCGTAACTGATCACCCGGTAACCGGCATCGCGCAGCAGCGGCACCTGCGCCTTCCAGGATTCGGCAGACAGCGGCCAGCCATGGATCAGGATGACCGGGCGGCCGGTGCCGCCGGTGTCTTCAATGTGCAGTCGGACGGAGGAGGTAGCCATGGGAACTCCCGGGGGAAAGAGGAACCCAGCCTAGGCAATCGCACCGGAGCCGCCCGTGATGGATCCGGCTCAGGCCATGACATCGCGTACACGGGCACCGGTCAGCCGGCACATCGGTTCGCACCCGCATGGACGGCATTGGTCGGCCCTGCGCCGGTTTCGTCACGCCCCGCTTACCGTGCGCCATCGCCCATGCCAGTCTGCGCCGGACCTCAATGGAGCCACGCCATGCTGCTCGCCCTGCCCCTGCTCGCCGCCGCCGTCGCCGGCACCTCCCCCGCCAGCGACACCCTGCGCGAGCAGATCCGCGCGGCCGACACGCAGCTGTTCGCCGTGGCCTTCGATGCCTGCGATGCCGACAGGGCCGCCGCGATGACCACCGAAGACATGGAGTTCTTCCATGACAAGGACGGCAAGTCCGCCAACAGCCGCGAGGACTTCCGCCGCAGCGTGGCCACCCTGTGCGACAACGCGCGCAAGGGGGGCTGGCACCTGCGGCGCGAGCTGGTGGAGAGCTCACTGCAGGTCTTTCCGCTGCACGACGATCGCGCCCTGGAAATGGGCGATCACCGCTTCCATGAGCGCGGCGCCGATGGCGTTGAACGCTGGACCGGCCAGGCCCGTTTCATCCAGGTCTGGCGCCGCGTGAACGGTCAATGGCAGGCCGAGCGGGTGATCAGTTACGACCACCACCCGGCAGACAAATAAATATCACCACCGCAGCGCCCGCTCAGTCGCGCAGGTTGCTGGCGCGCGTCAGCATCCAGCAGCCGTAGCGGCGCGCGAAGGTGTAGGTATCGCGCTCGGCGTCGCTGCCGAAGGTCACGCGCTGCCCGTTGTCATCGATCGCTTCGATGCGTGTGGGCGCGTTGTAGGTGCCGGCGCGCATGCGCTCCAGCGCGGCCGGATCGCGGCTGACCGGTGAAGGCACGAACAGATTGAACGCGGCCAGGTAGCGGTAGCTGAAACGTTTCAACCGCGCGGCACCCTGCTCCAGCACGACGTGCGTGGGCGCCAGCCCCTCGTGGTCATCGCGCACGGTATGCATGGGCACCTCGTACTCCAGTGGGTCGGAGGTGTAACGCAGGCGCACCCGGTCATCGGCCGGGTCGGCGAAGCGTTGCAGGAAACGGGTGAAGTCCTGCGAAGGGCAAGCGGGATCGTCCGCCGCCACGGGCGTGTCAGCCACTGCAATACCTGCGCAGGCCCACAGCCCCATGCCCAGCAACAACCGCGCAGCCGCCTGCCCCCGTATCCGGTTTGTCTCCCCGTGCACCACCTTCTCCCTCCATCCATTGCAGCCGGGCGCCATCCCCTGCGCCCCGGGCCACAGGCTAGCAACAAGCGGTTACCGGCGCAGCCCGCGACCGTTTTACACTGGCCACATCCGGCCACACGGTAGCGGCCACATGGAGCCTCCAATGACCCCTGATGATTCCCTGCACCAGCAGATCCGCCAGAACGTAGCCGCACTGGACGAGAAGCATGGCCGTGCGTTCGACGCCACCAGCGAGAACGTGGCCGCCAGCCTGGCCGTCAAAGCCCGCGAACAGGGTCTGGAACGCGCCGACCACGTGGTGGTGAGCAACGCCACGGCCAACCTCCCGGCCGGGCACAACATCTTCGTGGTGCAGGGCGACCCGGCCAACCCGGCGCACCTGCGGGCGATGCTGCCGACCGCCGTGGCCGCGCAGACGCCGGCCGAGCAGTCACTGCAGAAGCTGGGGCTGGGCGGACAGCAGCCGGTGCAGGCCGAGCAGCAGACGCTGGATGCACAGGCGCAGGATCAGCAGCAGAACCCTGCGCATCGCATGGGGTGAATGCCGTCAGGCGTCGATGCCGTCGACGCCTGTCGCATGGGCCGGTATCAGCCCATTCGGGGCTGAGCGTGCTGCGTCTGCTGCTGCAGCTGATCTTCCTGCGCGACGCGGCTGGACTCACGGCCCTGATGCTGCACGCTGGCTTGCTGGTACACCTCTTCAACCGTGCCCTGCTGGGTATCGGCCAGCGAAAGACGCTGGCGGTTCGCGGCAGGGTCCGGTGAGGCGGTGTCGCCCGTGCGCTGCAGGAAGACATAGCCTGGCGAATCCGCCGCACCGCCACTGCTGAAAGCCACCTGCAAGGTATCGCGCTCGGTGTAGCCACCCTGCACCGCCAATCGCGTCAGGTGGCCCGCCAACAGCTCGGGCTGCTGTCCCGGCGGCAACCCTTGGCGCTCGGCCGCGTCCCCCAGCGCCGCACGCACCCGCTGGTCCAGCGGATGCAATGTGTCACCCGGCACACGTGCGTCGTTGGCCAACCGCTCACCGCTGCGCTCACCGATGTCGTCGTTCTCGCTCAGCAAGCGATGCTTCCACGTGCGCTCGGGCATCGGATTGGTCTTCGTACGATTGAGATCGCTGTTCGGGAACGGCGGCTCGATGCTGTCCACGCCGTGGATGTTGCGCAGCGGGCGAAAACCGTCCTTGCCCGCGCCCTTGCTGTCCAGGGGAATGCGGACATCCGGAAAGAGCTGCCCTGCGGGACCTCCAAAAGCATTCACGTCGATGCTTCTCTTTCGCTCGATGCCAGCGTGGTTCAGCGCTTCCCAGGTGAAGTCCACGCAGTTGTGGCGCACGTCCTCGTAGTGCTTGCTGAAGCCGAATTTCTCCGGGTCCGAGCCGAAGGCCTCAAGCTTCTTGTACTGCTCCTCGCTTATCTCGAGGGTGCGGGTGTAGCGTGGGTCCTTATAGACATCTGCGTCATCCGGCATGATGTCACCGGGCCCGTTGATGCTTCCGTGTACCTTGGGCGCGAACCCGAAACTCTTCGCGGGCTCGCCTGATGCATGCAGGACATAAAACATATGACCTGGAGAGGATGTCTGCGGAACACCGTCAAGGACCTCCTGTCGACCGGTCTTCGGGTCCATCAGAGGCGTGCCAGGTGCGGCGATGACGATCTCTACGGTATAGCGCGGCTTATCCATAAGGTGGCTCCTTCAGTTCCTTCCAAGGGTGAGGTGCTGACTACTTTCCAACCGGGCGGGCGGCGTGAACCTTCAAACGAGCCGAATAGTGCTTCAACTCGGCGCTGGGCTGAACCGTGCGCACATCCAGCCGGTAACGGGCATCAAGATCCAACGGCAGGGCAACGATGCTCCATCGATACTGGCCACCGCTGCCCGCGCTTAACGCTGCATAGCGCCAGGCAGCGGATGTGTGCCATGCAGGAAGCGGCTTCCCCGCGTTGAGCGCGAGTGCCTGGTAGCTGTCATGGGTGGGAACGTCCTGCCAGGCACCTGCGCCCCATCGCTGCAATGACACCTCAAAGGGAAGATTCAACTTGCGCATGTCCGGTTCGCCGTTCTCGCGCCCGCCCTGCCGCTGCACCTCAAGCTCCAGCGCATAGGTGCGGCCTGGATCGAAATTGCGCGCATTCGTCTCGAACTCGAACCGCACCTCCTGGCCGGGCTGATCCACCGTAATCGGCTGCGTCAGTTCCAGTGGTTCGGGTGGCTCCGGGATGCGGCTGGAACAGGCACCCAGCACGGTGCTCAAGATGATCAACAGGCCAACGCGCAGCCAGCGGTGGATACCCAGCATGTTCAGATCCTTTGGCTCCCTGCCATGGGTTTCAACCCTAGCGGGTTGGCGGTGGGGACCGCAACCGGGCAAAGAAAAAGGCAGGGCAAAAAGCCCTGCCCCTTTCCAGCAGCCAGCTGCCGGGCATGACCCGGCACCATCCCTTACAGCTGGATCCGCGCCACGCTCTCGTCCGAGCCCTTGGCATCCTTCTCGCCGTTCTTGATGCTCACGTACAGCACGTTGTTCTTCGCATCCAGCGCCAGGCTGTTCGGGTGCGTCGGCACGGCGTAGGTCGCCACCTTCTGGTAGCTGTCGCTGTTGTACGCGGTCACCGTCCCGGCTTCGCGGTTGGTCACGTACAGGCGCTTGCGCGGTGCATCCAGCAGGATGCCCAGCGGGCCGGCGTCGGTCGGGATGCTGGCCAGTTCCTTGCCATTGCTGCGGTCGAGCACCAGCACGCGCTGGCCCGGGTGCTTGCTGACCAGCCCGCTGCTCTTGGCCTGGTAGCCACGCAGCATTTCCGAGCCCTGGTCGGTCACGAACAGGCGCTTGCCGGCCGGGTCCAGCGCGATGTTCATCGGCTGCTCGGCGGCGATCTTGTGCTGGGCTTCCACCTTGTTGGAGTCGGTGCCGACCACCACCAGATCGGCCAGCAGATTGCTGGTGTACACGCGCTTGTTGGCGGCATCCAGCGCCAGGCCCGGCGCCTTGGCATTACCCAGGCCCGGAATGGTGTTGATCACCTTCAGGGTGTTGGTATCGATCACGAACAGCACGCTGCTCACATCCGGCTGGCTGCTGTGGCCGGTCACGTACAGGCGGTTGGCGGCGCTGTCGACCACCAGCTCGCGCAGGTCGTGGGTGTAGGCGGCCTTGCCGTCCTTGCCGGTCTTCTTCTCCATCAGCTGCACGGTGCCGATGGCCTTGTTCTGCGCGGTGTCGACCACGGTCACCGACAGGTCCACGGTGTTACCCACGTACAAGCGGTCGTGGGCGTCATCCAGCACCACGCCGAACGCCTTGCGCTCCAGCGGGATGCGGGTTTCCACGGCCAACGTGGTCGGGTTCAGGCGCAGCACCTGGGCCGGGCCGGCGTTGTCACCGAAGCCACCGGACGAGGCAACGAACACGGCGTTCTGCTTGGGGCTGTAAGCCAGCTCGTACAGGCCCTGGGCGATGCCCTGGCGCTGCACGGCGGTGGCGGGGCTGGTGGCAGCGGCGGCTTCAGCGGCGAAGGCAGTCGGAGCACCGAGGCTCAGCGACACGGCGACGGCCAGTGCGGCCGAACGGAAAAGGGAATTGCGGATCATGCGAGCGTCCTTCAATGGGCACGGAGGGTGTCCTGGCTCGCGGGGCCGTTCTTCGACGGCCCGGCCCTGCATCTGTCTGCGCGGGGTGGGCTGGCTGGGTAGCGCGGGAATGGTAGCAGGTGGGGGCCGTGGCGTCCGCCTGCGGATGCAGGGCGGACGCGCTGTTCGGTGTTGGGCGCCTACGCCATGCGCGGGGCGTGGGTCTGGGCCATCTGCTGCTCTTCCTGTTGACGCTGGGCATCCCGCTGCGGCTGTGCCTGCGCCAATTGCTCGATGCGCTCGAACGAGGCTGCCACCGGCGTCTGCGCGGCGACGTCTGCCGGCAGACTGGCGCGCTGATGCGCCGGGTCGCTGCGATCGCCCTGCACGATGAAGAGGTTGGGGGCGGCATCGCCACGGCGCTCGCCGAGCAGCACATCGTCTACGCGCGTGAACTGCTGCTCCTTGGAGAGCGCCAGAAGGCTGGCGCTGACGTTGCCGTTCTGGGCGCCGAAGGCATTCATGGCAACCACGCGCTGGTGGATCTGATTCAGTCGGGGATTGTCGGCGTGGTTGGGGTCGCCCGGCGTACCGGTCCAGGCCAGTGCATCCGCGCGGGCTGGGTCACTGGCGTCCGTGGACCACCGCTGTATCGCATTGGTCTGCACGGGCATCGGCTTCCATTCTTCCCGATCCAGCTCGCTGCCTTTCACTTGTGGCCGGATGCTCTGCACCGGTCCGATGTTGTCCAGCACCTTCAACGTACCTTCGTACGTCTTGAACTCACCGAAAATGGTGTTGCCGTGAATACCGGCGTGGTTCAAGGCGCCCCATGCGAAGTCCACGCAAGAGTTGGAGGCAAGGTTGTAGTTCTTTGCATCGAAGCCGTGCTTCGCGGGATCTTTCGCGAACTCGATGATCTTGTTGTACTGCTCGTTGCTGATCTCGATCGTTCGCTGGTAGCGGGGGTCCTGGTAGACCCTCACATCATTGGCGTCCACCAAGCCGTGACTGCTGCCATCCGGCTCGATCTTGCGGGTAAAGCCAAAACTCAGCGGGTCTGCCTTCTCGCCGACCCGGTTGAGGGACAGATACATATGGCCGACATCGGAGTCTTCCAGATCAATCCACTCACCGCCCCGCATGCCGCGGCGGGGCGTGCCCGGCGCCGCAAGATGTATGGTGACGGTGTAACGCTCTGCTGCATCCTGCATGATTTACTTTCCTAGCGAGTAATAYGCGGCGATGAACTCGACCTGCATCCCCTCGAACTCAGGGCGATCTTCGACAATATCAACGGTAACGCGATACCGACCCGGATCAATCAAACCTGCATCGGCGATCTGCAGAACCTCATAGAACATATCCTCCGACTGGAGCCCGGCCTGCACCAAGGGATAGGCGTCCACGCTGTCTTGAAACAAACGTTCGACGCGGCCATCCTGAGGAAGCCTTTGCCAGCCGCGGCCATCATCGGACGACCTTGAAAGCGGTATGGGCGACGGCTTTGCCATGTCCACGCGCTCCAAGTGAATACGCGTCTGAAACTCCGCGCGCCTGAGGCGTTCAGCAGCTTCCGATACAGCCTTCTGCTCAGCCCCCTGCATTCTCAACCCGAGCTTCAGCCAGGACATCTGCGGGTCGACCACCGCCGGCGCCTCAAAGGTGACATCCACGATGCGCCCCGCCTTGTCCAACCTCACGCCTCGCGTGAATGGCACCACGGTACGTGCGTCGGCCTCGGCTCGGGTCAACAGCTTCGGGGCTTCAGGTGACGAAGTACTGCCGCAGCCCACCAGCAAGGCGAGTACCACCGACGCAACAACTGCACGCACCGCCCGCATCACTGCTCCTTCAGCCGTAGCGAATCCGCCACATCGGTCTGTGCCGCCACCTCCGTAGCGATGCTCGCGCGGCGGTGCCCCGGGTCATCGCGATCACCCTGCACGATGAAGATGCTCTCGGCCTCGTGGCTGCTCTTGGTAGGCCGGCTGAGCAGCACGTGGTCCACGCGGGACAGGTTGTTCTGCTTGGCCAGCACCAGCAGGCTGGCGCTGATGCGCTGGCTGGTGTCGTCGAAGGTGCGCCCGTGTGCAGCGTCCAGCTCGGCCACCTTCTGGATCAGCTGCGCGAACAGCCGGTGGTCCGGGTGCGAGGGGTCCAGCAGCGTGCCGGCCACTTCCATCGGGCTGGGCGGCGGCTCGTCGCTCGGGCGACCGCCTTCGCGGTGCAGCTCGGCCTCGCGTTCGGGCATCGGGTGGTGCTGTTCGCCATTCAGCTCGCTGGCCGGGAACGGCGCCGCAATGCACTGGATTTCCGGCAGGTTGAACAGCACCGCAAACTCGCCCAGGTTGCTGCCGCCGTCCAGCGGTGCCGGCTGCGAATGCAGGCCAGCATAGTGCAGCGCGGCCCAGACGAAATCGCTGCAGCGGTTGATGGTGGCCGGGCGATCGACATCGAAGCCGAACTCGGCCGGCTCCTCGGCGAAATCGCGCAGGCAGCCGTAGTGCTCCTCGCTGATTTCCAGGGTGCGGCTGTAATACGGGTCGCGGTGCTCGTCGGCGTCGTCGTGTACGACCTCGGCGTACTGCACACCGGCAGCGGCCTCATCGGGTGGCAGGCGCGGCGGTGCGAAGCCGTAGCTGTGTGCTTCTTCGCCTGTCGCGGCCTGGAAATACATGTGCCCGCGCGGTGAGCTGCCGCCGCTGTTCAGCGGGGTGCCGGGCGCGGCCAGAAAGAGGGTTACCGTGTAGCGTGTTGCTTGCTCCATGCCTGCTCAGCCTTGTTGGGTACTGCGGTCCTGGCCGGATGATCGCATAGGTGGGTTCACGGGCAGGTGGACGCGACTCGGGTGGCGGAATCGGCTTGCTGAATGTGTGAACCAGGGAGCAGTACGGAGGCCTTTAGGACCGGAGCCTATAGAGCAGCCAGGATGAGGTCCGTATAGTCCGCAAAAGGACGCGGTGGAATCCTTGGATCCCATCGCCTGCAACCGGACTCCATTGAAGGATCAATCATGCCGCTGGAATTTGAGCGTCAGCCAGGCTCCGCAGTCGATCGCCATACCGGCGTGACCATCACGGCACCACGCATCCTGCCAGCGAGCCCCCCCGAAGATCCGAGCCACACCGAGTACCAGTATCTCTTCTATCTCAATGGCCAGAGAGTTGACGGACTGGGGCTTTTTGGATGCGACGAGGTGGTTGAGACACAGAATGGCCGGGAACGCGTCTTTACCCTGGATCYGGGCCGCGACTGGGTCCTGAAGTCCGTCCTCGGCTTCAAGCAGACGTTGAATAATCAGGACAGTGACTTCGCCTTCCTATGCTCAGTCGCGCAGGGGCTGGTACTGGCAAACATGGACCACAGCAGTGCGAGGTATGGCGTGCGGTACGTGGCGATCACCACGCCCGAAGCACTTGCTCGTAACGATATTTCCACAGTTGGCTTGGCGCCGCCTCATCATGGAGACGCCATCATCCTGGCTGAAGCAGTCAATCCCGTGCGTGCGGATTGAGGCTGGCCGTCATGTCCAAGTTCACATTCGACAGTTTCGCTCTCGCCACGTTGGGCGGAGCGAAGAACACTTCTGACAGCAGCCCGCTCACAATGCAACAGAAGCAAGAGGTGATCTCCTATCTGAGATCACCTCAATCGGGGCCTGATGGCGTTTCGAGCTACGCTGACTACGTCGCTATCAAGATGCAAGCACATCCCCCTGAGCTTCCCGCAGGCACAGACTATCTTGGTTTCTCTGCGACAGACCGCAGCGGGCAACTGAATTTTGACAATGCCAAGAATTATGCAAAGGATGTGAACGGCAGGGCCGGCATCATTGGTGACACGCCTTGGGGACGTTTCATCGACGAGATGAGGACGGACCCTCTAAAACACCCTGAGTTCCAGATCATGGAGCGAGGGCTCGAGCGCTTCATGAATGCCCAGGGGACGGAACCTTGGGCGGGCAATCATAGAGCAGCGCTGCAGGACATCATGTGGAATGCGGGCAGTCCAAAGTATTTCGAGAACGCCATTGCCACGGATAGGCCCTTGGTGGCATTCGTCGATGGGGCCAAGTCCGGACGTGGCTTCGACAAATTTGAACTGACCACCGCTCTCGACCACCCCACGGTCCGCATCAATGGTTACCCCATAAGCGAATTCGGTCCAGAGCCTCTGGCCTTTGCAATCCAATCTGCCGCCGAGTACCAAACCCTCGAGCGCACCCTCGCACAGCACGCCACCACGAACACCGGTCAAACGGTCGATGTGGCCCAGGTGCGCCTGCACCTCAAGCCCATCGATGGCTATGACGCCGTCAGCAAGACGCTTTTCGAAAAACCGCTGCACGACTTCAGTTCACTCAATCTCAGCGAGATGTCGACCACCCGCGCGGAATGGGTCGCTGCTCGCTCGGCGCTGTCTACCGGGCCTCGTCTGTTCGCCGATCTGCCTGCGCCAACTCCGCATTCAACGCTGCAACCGGGCGCGCCACGCGGGCCTCCGGGTGCGGCAACAGCAGCCGAAGCTGTCCCCCACGGCGTAAACCCCGGCATGAAGGCCTTGGGCGTTGCCGGCGTCGCCTTGATGGCGCATGACTTCGCCACCTCCGGCCATAAATGGGTGGAACTGAACTCGCAAGGAAACACCGCAGGCGCAGACTCAACCTCGGCGCACTTCGTCGGCCGCAACCTGGGCGGCGCGCTCGGCGGCTTCGCAGCAGGTGCAGGCGTTGGCCTTGTATCCGGCTCGTGGACGGGCCCGGGCGCTTTCGTCGCTGGCATCGGTGGCGGTGTGCTGGGCGCCCATCTGGGTGAGAAGTGGGCCGAACAGAAGGACAT
>NZ_JBFTOJ010000037.1:0-27738 GCF_056397905.1 Stenotrophomonas sp. 05L414_2 | reverse complement strand
GTTCGACACCACGACCCTGCACCCCGCCGTGGGTTACGCCAACGCTGCGTCCACTGCCGCGCGTGCATGCAGGGTCGTGGTGTCGAACAGCGGCACCGGGCTGTCTTCGGCGCGTACCAGCAGCATGATCTCGGTACAGCCGAGGATGATCGCCTGGGCACCGCGGGCAACGAGGCGTTCAATCACTTCGACGTACACCTGCCGTGATCGCTCGTTGACCACCCCGGCGATCAACTCCTCGTAGATGATCGCGTGCACCTCGCGGCGGTCATCGGCCTCCGGAACCAGTACGTCCAGGCCGAAGCGCTCGCTCAGGCGGCCACGGTAGAAGTCTTCCTCCATGGTGAAGGCGGTGCCGAGCAGGCCGACACGCTGCAGACCGGCCTGCACGATCGCCGTGGCAGTCGGGTCGGCGATATGCAGCAAGGGCAGCGGGCAGGCCGCCTCGATCTCAGCAACGAGCTTGTGCATGGTGTTGGTGCAGATCAGCAGCAGGTCGGCGCCACCGGCCTGCAGCCGCTGTGCGGCATCGACCATCTCGTTGCCCAGGGCATTCCAGTCGCCGTCGTGCTRCAGCTGCTTGATGSGGGCGAAATCCAGCGACCACATCAGCAGCTGCGCAGAATGCGCGCCGCCCAGCCGCGCGCGTACCTCTTCGTTGATGAGGCGGTAGTACTGCGCCGAACTCTCCCAACTCATGCCACCGATCAGGCCAAGCGTCTTCATGCGTGTCTCCGTGCCGGGGAAGCGCCATTGCAGCACAACAGGGGCCAGGACGTGCAATTGTGGGTGGACCCGCCGCAGCAGCTGCCGACGGGCCTGATTGGCGTGATAATGGGGTACGACAGGCAGAGGGCAGGGCGATGGGCGAATGCTGTGGCTGCGGCAAGACGCTGGATGTGGCAGCCATGCAGGCGCGCCACCGGCGCGTGCTGTGGATCGTCCTGCTGATCAACCTGGCGACCTTCCTGATGATGGTCGGCGCGTCCTGGTACAGCCATTCCTCCTCGTTGCTCTCCGGTGCGCTGGACAACCTGGGCGATGCGGCGACCTATCTGCTGAGCCTGCTGGTGGTGGGGGCCGGCGTGGCGGCCAAGGCGCGGGTTGCGTTGTTCAAGGGCGTGCTGATCCTGGCTGCGGCCGTGGCAGTGGCGGCACAGATCGGATGGCGGCTGGCGCATCCGCAGGTTCCCCTGTTCGAAAGCATGGGCCTGGCCGCGCTGTTGAACCTGGCTGCCAACGGTTTCTGCCTGTGGCTGCTGACGCCGTATCGCAATGATGACGTGAACCTGGCATCGGCCTGGGAATGCGCACGCAACGATATCTTCGAGGGCGTTTCGGTGGTGCTGGCGGCGGGGCTGGTGGCGCTGTTCGGTGCCGGTTGGCCGGACCTGCTGGTCGCCATCGCGCTGCTGGTCGTGTTCCTGCGCTCGGCGCTTCGGGTGCTGCGCATCGCGATGACCGAGCTGCGCGCATCGCGCATTGCCACCGGCTGAGCCGCACCGGCTGTAACCGTCGAATCGACCCCGGACTGTACATGGTGGTGACAGCCGCTGCGCACTATCCTTGCAGGGATTATTACGGTGGATGAAGTGATGGCCCTGCATACCTGGTGGTGGTTCCTGGCGACAGTCTTCGTGCTGTGTGGCACGCCGGGCCCGAACATGCTGCACATCCTGGGGCGCAGCGTCGGCCTGGGCYTCCGTCGCAGCGTGCCGGCCATGGCCGGTTGCCTGCTGGCGATGCTGCTGGTGCTTGCGGCGTCCGCGGCCGGCCTGAGCGCGGTGCTGCGATCATCGCCGATGCTGTTCGATGTGCTGCGCTACCTGGGTGTGGCCTACCTGGCCTGGCTGGGCATCAAGGCGTGGCGGGACAGCTACCGGCAGGCGCCGGTGGCGACAGACGTCGATGCAGCAGCGCTGGCGCCGGTGCACGGTGCCTGGGCAGTGTTCCGTGGTGGCCTGCTGGTGGGGTTGAGCAATCCCAAGCTGCTGCTGTTCGCCGCCGCGTTCCTGCCGCAGTTCGTCGACCCCGCGCGTGGCCAGGCCGTGCAGTACACGGTGCTGGTGGCGACCTTCGCCACCTGCGAACTGTTCTGGTACGTGATGTATGCCGCAGGCGGGCATGGGCTGCGCCGTTGGCTGGCAAAGCCATTTGCGCAACGCTGGTTCGAACGCCTGGTCGGCAGCGTGTTCCTCGCTTTCGCAGTGGCGCTGCTGCGCTTCCGGCCGCGCTGAGCGGGTTCGTTTCACGCCGCGCCTGCGACCTGTTCACGCGTGTGGCATCGCGGCGTACCTAACCTGATCCCACCTTCAGTATTCCCGCCAGGGAGAGGATCGACATGATCAAGTGGGCCATCATTTTCGCCATCATCGGCCTGATCGCCGGTGCGCTGGGTTTCGGCGGCATCGCCGGCGCTGCCGTGGGCATCGCGAAGTTCCTGTTCTGGGCCGGCATCATCATTGCCGTTGTGCTGTTCGTGCTTGGCATGACCGTCGCCAAGAAGGTCGCCTAGCCCGGGTGTTCGTGCAGCAGCGCGTTCAATGCGCGCTGCTGTGCGAGAACAGGTTGATGACCAGCACGCCGGCACAGATCAGGCCGATACCGATCAGCGCCGGAGCGTCCAGGCGCTGCTTGAACACCAGCAGTCCGATCAGCGAAATCAGCACGATGCCGACGCCGGACCAGATCGCATAGGCGATGCCGGTGGGGATCGACTTCATCGTCAGCGACAGCAGGTAGAAGCACACGCCGTAACCGGCAAGCGCGCCCAGCGTGGGACCGAGCCGGGTCATGCCTTCGGATGCCTTGAGCAGGGACGTGGCGATCACCTCCAGCACGATCGCACCGGCCAGGTAGAGATATGGGTTCATCGAATCCTCCTGCTCATGCCGGTTCGCACAGCTTCAGTGCCTCCAGGGCCATGGCCTGGGCATTCTGGCGCTCGTTTTCGTCCAGCGGCCGCCCATAGGCGGTGGCCCAGTAACCATCGGCAACGCAACGCGCGGCGTACAGGCGCGGATCGCTGGCTTCATCCGGGAACTCGGCGAGCATGCCGCGCAGCCACGTGCGCCAGTAGACCAGAAGCGCCGGCTCCAGCATGTTGCCCATGGTGAGCCCGATGTCGTTGATCTGCTCCTGCTGCAGCAGATGCTCGAAATTCACCTGCACATAGGCACGGCTGAAGCCGCCATGGCGGCGCGGGGACTGTCGCAGCACCGCACGCACTCTGTCCTCGAAGTCGGCGATGAGCGAGGTCAGCGTCGCCTCGATCAGGTCCTGCTTGCTGCTGAAGTGATGGAACAGCGCGCCCTTGCTGACACCGGCGGCGTCGGCGACGTCCTGCACGGTGAGGGCCGCCAGCCCATTCTGGCCRAGGGTATGGGCGGTCGCGTGCAGCAGTGCCTGGCGCACGCTGTCGGGCGCCTTGCGGCGGGAGCGGGGAGGGGATTCTGTCATGGGGGGAACGAAACCGACTGGACGGTATGATTGTAGCGCGGGGGCGATGCGCCCGGCGCGCACGATCAGGTCTTGAGCTCACTGCATATAGAACGCGATGCCGGTGCCGAGCTGCAGGTCGGGGCTGTTGCGATTGAGGCCCAGGTCGAACGAGGCGTCCAGCTGCACGTTCGGCCGCAGCATCCAGGTCAGCCCTGCGCCGGCGATGGCCTCGTCGGGTTGCTGGTTGGCGTGGGTGAAACCGGCTTCGAGATAGGTGCCAAGCCGCTCGGTCACGCTCAACGAGAGGCTGGGCGACCAGGTGGTGCTGCGCTGGCCGGCGCCACGCTGATGACTGCCATACAGCGCGCCGCTCCAGCGGTCGTTGAAGCTGTGCTCGACGCTGGCGGYCAGCGCGTACTGGCGGCCGTCGCTGAAGGCTGCATCGCCACGCGCGATCACCCCGCTGGCCAGCAGCGCCCACGCCGTGCGTTCGGTACTGCCGGGACCTGCCCATTTCACTCCGACGGTGCTGTCGCCGGCGCCGCGCTGCTGCGTGCGCGGCAGGTCGGGGCCACGTTCTCGCTGACGCTGCCATGGCGTGGACGCCAACTGCAGTTCCCAGCCCGGAGCCAGCCCGGTGCGCAGCAGCAGGTCGCTGGACAGCGTCGTCGTGCGCAGGCCGTCGCGATCACGCTCACGTTGATAGCTGGGCAGGCCCAGTTCGACGGCAAGGCCGCCACGCGGCACCGTGTCGGTGCCGAAGCCGATGCCGGGACGATCGAAGCTGGGAGGTTCCGCGCCYAGCACCGGGGTGCTGGCCAGCGACAGGGCGATCAACAGGGTGTGGCGCATGCGGGTTCCGTCTCGCAGGGGATCTTCAGCATGCCCGGCGATACCGTGCGCGCGGCGTGAGCCGCACCGCTCAGTCGCTGATGCGGGCGAAACGCGCCTGCGGGCCGTGCTCGCCGGGCACCTGCTCAATGAACATCGCATAGGGCCGCACCCACAGGCCGCCCTCGCCATACAGAGTGCGGTAGAGAACCATCGGCTGCAGCGTCTCACTGCTGCGGACGATGTCGATCACTTCGTACTCGCCACCCTTGAAGTGGCGGTAGCGGCCAGGTGCCAGCGCGGGCAGCGGGGTCAGGTCGGTCATTGGTGGGCCCGTTACCTGCGTGCCGGCGACGCCGGGGTGGCGCAGTAGGCATCGATGGCTTCGGCGGTGTTGGCCAGGCCCTGCGCCTGTGCCAGTTCCCACGGGCGCTCGCAGCGCTGGCTGCGTTCGCACCACTGATAGCCGGCCGAACCGATGCAACCGTGCGCATCGCGATCGCCACCGACCACGGGTGTGGCGGCGTCATGGGTGACTGGTTTTTCCGGGCTGGCACACGCGGCCAGAGCCAGCAGCGGGATCAGCATCAGGACTTTCATGGGCGCGRCTCCGTGCCGTAAACCGACAGTCTGTTCGGTCCCGGCAGCAGCGGCAAGCATCGCTGGCCGATCCTCAACTCAGCGATGCGCGGACCAGTTCCTCGATCAATACCACGTAGCTGGCGGCGAAATAGAACTTCAGCAGCGTCGAACGCTGCAGTGGAAGCGAGGTGCGCATGTGGAAGGGGCCCCTGTTGATGACGATAGTGTGAAGCGCGGCTGACTTCGTGACAAGGGTCACGGAACGGGTTTCCTAAATGGCCTCAGGGATGTGATGGGGGGCGCTTTCTGAGGCGATGGTGGGGAGTTTTCGGATAAATCCGATAGGTCTTCTCCGGGGCRCTGGCTAGGCTGGTCGGGCATCGGAGATCGGCCTTGCGCCGGTCCCCGATTTCCCAGAACCGCAGGAGCCCACCATGGTCATCACTGTCCAATGCACCGCCCAGCGCTGGTCCGTCCTGGATCCGCAGACACGCGCGACCGAAGTGTTCAGCACCGGTGCGGCCGCCTTCGATGCCGCTGCCTCGCGGGCCAGCGAGCATCACTGCCGTACCGGCCAGCACAGCACCGTGCGCGTGGAAGCGCTGGGCACAGCGGTCGACGCGCTGCACTTCGGCCGCTGAGCCACCGCAGCCGCAGTCAGTTGCGGTTGGGTTGGTTGAATGGGGGAAAAACCGCCGTCGCGGCTCCCTCTGTGCGCCACGCCGGGAATCCCTGATGCTTGCCTCCACCGTATTCACCTGGAGACAAGGGATGGGCAAGGGACTCACTTGGCGCACCGTGGCGTGCACCGTGTTGCCGATGATGGCTGCCGCTGGCGGCGTGCAGGCGCAGAACTATGGCTACGACGATCGCTACGATGATCGTGGTGGCAATGGCATCGTGCGCTGCGAATCGATCAAGAACCGCAGCAACGAGTGCCGGCTGGAAGGGCGTGCGCGCATGATCCGCCAGTTGTCCGGCTCCCCCTGTGTGGAAGGTGAGACCTGGGGCCAATCCCGTTACGGTGTCTGGGTTACCCAGGGCTGCCGTGCCGAATTCGTCGGTGAATACCGGCGGCCGGGCGGTGGCGGCGGTGGTTGGGGTGGCGGTGGTGGCAACGGCTGGGGCGGAAGCCAGTGGGGTGGTGGTGGCCAGGTGATTGCCTGCCATTCCAATGACCGGCGCCAGCAGTACTGCGATGCGCAGGTTCGTCGCGGCGTGCGTCTGGTACGACAGGAATCGCGCAGTGCCTGCATCGAAGGCCAGACCTGGGGCTGGGACCGCCGTGGCATCTGGGTCAGCAATGGCTGCAGGGCCCAGTTCCAGGTGAATTGAGCGGTTGTCGCAATCGGCTCAAGATCAGAAAAATCTGATAGCGATCACACTTCTTTCCTCGTATTGTCGACTCCCGGGACGCCTTGCGCGTCCCGGTTCGCACTGGCCATTCCTGTCGCGCCTGGTGCGGTCATTCTCTCGTCGTCGATACGCTGTTCAAGGAGTGAGCAACGCATGTTGATCCGACTGCAATGTGAGCAGCGCCAATGGCGCGTGCTGCACCCGGACAAGCCGGAGCCGATTGAGTTCCGCGATGGCGTCCGTGCCTTCGATTTCGCCGAAACCCTGGCCCGCCTGCATTTCACCGATACCGGCCAGCGCGCCTCGGTGCGGGTGGAGTCCAGCGGTGCGTTTGTCGAGGCGATCAGCTACGGCTGAGCACGCCGCTTGTCGGCACGGTCCGCGCCATCCACGCTTGGCGTGGATCTGCTTTTGCGCCACCAGCAATCTGGTAGATCCACGCCAGGCGTGGATGAGGAACCTGGGGAGCCACGCATGGCTTGGCCCCACCAGACCCCTGCAACGCTCTCAGCCCGCCGCGCTCAACGGCGGGTTGCCGGCGGCCAGCTGCGGCCAGCGCTTGAGCAGCGCCGCACGGATGCCGGCCGCATCGATGCCGGCCTCGGCCAGCAGGTCCTCGCGGCTGGCGTGATGCTGGAAGGCATCGGGCAGGCCCAGGTGCAGGATCGGACGCAGCACATCCTCGGCATTGAGCAGTTCGGCCACGGCCGAACCTGCGCCGCCCGCCACCACGTTGTCTTCGATCGTCACCAGGGCGTCGTGCTGGTTGGCCATGGCAAGTACCAGTTCGCGATCGAGTGGCTTGATGAAACGCATGTTGACCACGCTCAAACCCAGTTCGCGACCCACCTGTTCGGCGGCGGCGACGGTGCTGCCGAACGCGAGCAGGGCGACGCGGTTGCCTTGCAGGCGCAGCTCGCCCTTGCCGATCGGCAGGGTCGACAGATCGCTGCCGGCATCCACGCCGGTACCGCTGCCGCGCGGGTAGCGCACCGCAGCCGGGCCGGGGTGCTGCAGGCCGGTGCTGAGCATCTGCCGGCACTCGGCTTCGTTGGAGGGTGCCATCACCACCATGTTCGGCACGCAGCGCAGGAAGCTGAGGTCGAGGTTGCCTGCGTGGGTTGCACCATCCGGGCCGACGACGCCGGCGCGRTCGATSGCGAACAGCACATCCAGGTCCTGGATGGCCACGTCATGCACCAACTGGTCGTACGCGCGCTGCAGGAAGGTGGAATAGATCGCCACTACCGGCTTGCCGCCCTGGGTGGCCATGCCTGCGGCCAGGGTCACCGCGTGCTGCTCTGCGATGGCCACATCGAAGTAGCGCTGCGGATATTCCCTGCTGAAGCGCACCAGGCCCGAGCCTTCGCGCATTGCCGGAGTGATGCCATACAGACGCGGCTCGGCTGCGGCGGCGTCACACAACCAGTCGCCAAACACATCGGTATAGGTGGGCTTCTTCGCGCCGGTCTTGGCCACCAGGCCCTTGTCCGGATCGAACGGGCCCACCGCGTGGTAACCGATCTGGTCGCCTTCGGCCGGCTCGTAACCCTTGCCCTTGGTGGTCATCACATGCAGCAGCTTCGGGCCCTTGGAGGCACGCAGCGTCTTCAGCGCGGACAGCAGCGCCGGCAGGTCATGGCCATCGATCGGGCCGGTGTAATGGAAGCCCATTTCCTCGAACATCGTGGACGGCACGAACATGCCCTTCCAGTGTTCTTCCCAGCGCTTCACGAAACGTGYGGGATTGTTCTTCTTGTCGCCGAGGATCTTCTTGCCGCCTTCGCGCAGCGCATTGAGCGTGCGGCTGCCGGTGGCGCGGCCGAGCATCTTGGTCAGCCCGCCCACTGCCTCGGAAATCGACATGTTGTTGTCGTTGAGGATCACCAGCAGGTTCGGTTCCGGTTCCATGCCGCCGGCGTGCATCAGCGCTTCGAAGGCCATGCCGGCGGTCATTGCACCGTCGCCGATCACGGCCACGACCTTGCGATCATCACCTTCGGTCTGGCGCGCGATGGCCATGCCCAGCGCTGCGSWGATCGAGGTSSWGGAGTGGCCGACRCCRAAGGTGTCGTACTCGCTTTCCTCGCGCTTGGGGAACGGCGCGACGCCATCCTTCTGCTTGACGGTATGGATCTCGTCGCGGCGACCGGTGAGGATCTTGTGCGGATAGGTCTGGTGGCCGACGTCCCAGACCAGCTGGTCGACCGGGGTCTGGTACAGGTAGTGCAGGGCCACGGTGAGCTCGATCACGCCCAGGCCGGCGGCGAAATGGCCACCGCTTTTGCCGACCGATTCGATCAGGTAGGCACGCAGTTCATCGGCGACCGCCGTCAGTTCGGATTCGTCGAACGTGCGCAGGTCATCCGGTGTCTGGATGCGCGCGAGGCGGGGATAGCGGGCAGAGTCGATCATCATGTTCGCACTTGTTCTGAACGCCCATTTTCGCCCTCAAACGGGGGTGGGGCAAGCAAACGCCGCCGCCCGTGACAGGACGGTGAGGGTTGCATTCCCGGATGTTCAGGTGCAGAGCTTGGAACGCTTGGGCAGCTGGGCCCTCAGGAACGCCATCTGGTCGGCCAGGATGTTGCGGTTGGACAGGATCAGGTGCTCGATCCAGCTCGGCCGGTACGGCACCGCCAGCAGCGGCATGCCGGCCTGTTGCGGGGTGCGGTCGCTCTTGCGCGAATTGCAGTGGAAGCAGGCGGTGACTACGTTTTCCCAGGTATCCAGGCCGCCTTTGGACAAGGGCATGACGTGGTCGCGGGTCAGGGTCGGGCGTCCGAACTGCTGTCCACAGTAAAGACAGAGATGGGCATCGCGGGCGAACAGGGCCGGGTTGGTCAGGTTCGGTGTCGGGTCCAGTGCACGCGAGCGGGCATGGCCGCGCGCGGCGATGATCGGGTGCAGGTCCATTCCGCTCTGCATGCCACTGCGACGATTGGTCCCACCGTGGATGTGCAGGCAGGGATCGCCGAGGGTCCAGGCGACGGCATCGCGGGCGTAGAGGCAGGCGGCGTCCTGCCAGGTGATCCAGTCCAGGACCCGGCCATGACCATCCAGTGAGAGCAACCGGACCGTGCCGGGGCGATGCAGCGTCGTGGCGTTGGGCGATGCTTCGGCGCCCGGAGCAGAAAACGGAGCTCCGGCTTCGATCAGACCCAAGCGTGTAGTGTCTGTCTCCATCGGGAAAACAGCTTATACCTGAATCATTGCGATTTGGGTATCGCCCGGAGGGCGAAACCCAAATCGCAAGATTCAGGTCCGCGCATTCTTCCTATCCCCCGCGCCGTCGGCGCGCCCCCTTTAACAAAAGGGGGCTTTTCTCCAGAGGCATTACGGATGGTTTCCATCCACGCTTGGCGTGGATCTACCGGGAAATTGTCGAAGGCGGGGTGGGGCCGGTTGCGGGGGCGTGAGCGCCATGGATGGCGCGATCGAGGCTACAGGGACGTACTTGCGCCGTCCCCCGCAATTGGACCCACCCCGCCATCCCGCAGGAAACCAGCTGTTGCTGTTGCTCCAGCTGTTGCGGTTGCCGGCCAGCGGCCGGCACTACCGTGGGTGCCGGGTGCCGGGTGCGGCCCGGCTCAGGCGCCGAAGCGTTCGTCGTCCATTGCCATCAGCGGTGCGGCGCCCGCCTGGATGGCGGCGGCGTGGCTGAGGGTGCGCGGCAGCACGCGGGCGAAGTAGAAGCGCGCGGTCTCGCGCTTGCCTTGGGCAAACGCCGCACCGTGTGCGCTGGCATCGGCGGCGGCAACGCTGCGGGCCCACCAGTAGGCCAGCACCACATAACCCGAATAGAACAGGTAGTCGTAGCTCGCTGCGCCCAGTTCGTCCGGATTGGCGGCCGAACGCTGCAGCACGTCCATCGTCAGCTTGCCCCATTCGGCGGCCTTGGCGCGCAGCGGGCCGATGAACTCGGCCAGGCTCTCGTTGCCTTCATTCGCCTTGGCGAACGCTTCGATCTCGGCCAGCATCAGTTTCAGGCCAGCGCCCTGGCTGGACGCGGTCTTGCGGCCGATCAGGTCCAGCGCCTGGATGCCGGTGGTGCCTTCATACAGCGTGGTGATGCGGGCATCGCGGGCCAGCTGTTCCATGCCGTGCTCGCGGATGTAGCCGTGGCCGCCGAAGCACTGCAGGGCGTTGTAGGTGTTCTCGATGCCCCATTCGGTCTGGCAGGCCTTCGAGATCGGGGTCAGGAAGCTCACCAGGGTGTCAGCGCGCTCGCGCTCACCGGCATCGTCTGCATGGTGGGCGACGTCGATCAGGGTGGCCGCATGCAGGGCCAGCAGGCGGCTGCCTTCCACCAGCGACTTGATGGTCAGCAGCATGCGGCGCACGTCCGGATGCACCAGGATCGGGTCGGCCGGCTTGTCCGGGAACTTGGCGCCGCTGAGCGAACGCGACTGCAGGCGCTCGCGGCTGTACTTCAGCGCGTTCTGGTAGGCGCGCTCGGACAGGCCGATGCCCTGCAGGCCGACACCCAGGCGAGCAGTGTTCATCATGGTGAACATCGCCTGCAGGCCCTTGTGCGGCTGGCCGACCAGGTAGCCCTGGGCGCCATCGAAATTCATCACGCAGGTGACCGAGCCCTTGATGCCCATCTTGTGCTCGATCGAGCCACAGCGCAGCGCGTTGCGCTCACCGACGTTGCCGTCGCGGTCGACCTTGAACTTCGGGGTGACGAACAGCGAGATGCCCTTGGCGCCCGGGGGAGCATCGGGCAGCTTGGCCAGCACCAGGTGCACGATGTTGCCGGTCAGGTCGTGCTCGCCGGCGGTGATGAAGATCTTGGTGCCGGTGATCGAATAGCTGCCATCGGCGTTCGGCTCGGCCTTGGTCTTGAGCAGGCCCAGGTCGGTGCCGCAATGCGGCTCGGTCAGGCACATGGTGCCGGTCCAGCGGCCTTCGATCAGCGGCTTCAGGAAGGCCTCGTGCTGCCAGGCTTCGCCGTGCTGCTTCAGCGCTTCGATGGCGCCGTGCGACAGCAGCGGGAAGTTGCCCCAGGCCAGGTTGGCGGCGTTGATCATTTCATTGAGCGGCACGCCCAGCGTGTGCGGCAGGCCCTGGCCGCCCAGTTCCGGCGCCGCAGTCAGGCCGGTCCAGCCGCCGTCGACGAACTGGTCGTAGGCCTGCTTGAAGCCGGGTGGGGTGGTCACTTCGCCGCTGGCCTGGTCGAGCACGCAGCCGATCTCGTCGCCCACGCTGTTGAGCGGGGCCAGCACGCTGGCGCTGAAGCGGCCGGCTTCTTCCAGCACGGCATCGACGACATCGGCGGTGGCGTCGGTGAAGCCAAGACGGGCGAACAGCGGCTCGACCTTCAGCACATCGTGCAGGCCGAAACGAAGGTCGGAAAGCGGGGCGGTGTAGCTGCTCATCGGTGCGTCTCGATTTGATCAGTAACAGGAGGAGCGGCGCGATGCGTCGCGGCGGAAAGCGGAGATCAGCGCAGCACGCCGGGCAGGCCCGGGGCCTGGTTGAGCGTGCTGCGGCTGTTGATATCGAAGGTGCGCTGCTTCTTTTCCTGCGGCGTGGCCGACACCGTGCCCTTCAGGCTGTAGGCGAGGGTGCGGTTGCTGGCCAGTGCGTCGGCGATCACCAGGCGTGCGGCCGGGCTGGGCTTGAAGTTCACGTTGATGACATCGGCGGAGACGCCGCCGATGGAGATGCCCGGCTTGGCCGACAGCGGGCCGGCCTCGGTGTCGCCGATGGTCAGGGCCAGTGCGACGTCGTCGAAACTCATCGGCATCGAACTGTAGTTCTGCAGGCGCAGAGCGACAGTCCAGTCGCCATTGGCCTGCACGGTCAGCTGCTGCAGGCTCGCGGCCGGTTCCGAAACGCGCTTGACGATGCCATCGCCGCAAGCGACCAGGGCCAGGGTGCACAGGACGATCAAGACGGTACGGAAGCGGTGGAACATGGGCGCAGGTCCTCTGAAGGCGGTGCGTGGGATAAGCATACTACGGCGTATGGTGGAAAGGGTCGCCCGTGGCGACCGGCCACAGAGGGTAGCGCGTGAAGATGCACGCGAGGCGTGCGCGATGCTGGATTGCGGACGTTGCGTGCGCCGGTCGGGCGGCGCCTCAGTCGGCGGGCGCGTCGCGCACGGGCGCGTCGTGCACGGGCGCCATCAGACGCAGCGGCGCCAGGTCGTAGCCCATCGCTTGCGCCTTCGCCTTGAGCTGGTCGAACAGGGCGCGGTCCATCTCCGGCAGGCGCGCGAGGATCCACAGATACCTGCGGCCGGGCTCACCGACCATTGCCCACTGGTAGTCCGGGTCCAGCGCGATCACCCAGTAGTCGGCCCAGACCAGAGGCACCCAGCTCAGCCAGTCGGGAACGAAGCGTACCTGCAGCTGGCCGGGCTGCCCCGCAACGGGCCGCGCCACACCCTCGGCGACAATCCGCTCGCCATCGGCCTTGCGGCAGGCGTTGGTGACGCTGATCCGGCCATCGCGGCGCAGCCCGTAGTTGGCAGTGATCTCGCCCACGCACTGCTTCTGGAACGACACCGGCAGATGTGCGATCTCGTGCCACTGGCCGGCATAGCGATCGATGTCCAGTTCGCTGACCGCGCGCACGGGCTCGGCAGCGAGTGCCGGTGCGGCGAAAAGCAGCAGGCAGGCGAGCAGGGCAGGGTGCAAGCGCATTGGTCGGCTCCGGGCAGGAGTCTGGAGCGTAGGTTGCACAGCACGCGGAGGTGTGAATGTTTCGTCAACCCACGTGCCGCATCCGCGCAGGATCGATGCGGCGCGATCCATGTCGTGCGTGGACGGAACGTCACGGACAAAAAAAAGACCTGCATTTCTGCAGGTCTTTGAACATGGTGGCCGAGGACGGAATCGAACCGCCGACACGGGGATTTTCAATCCCCTGCTCTACCAACTGAGCTACTCGGCCATGTAGAAAAAAAAGACCCGCATTTCTGCAGGTCTTCGAAAGTGGTGGCCGAGGACGGAATCGAACCGCCGACACGGGGATTTTCAATCCCCTGCTCTACCAACTGAGCTACTCGGCCACTTGTTTCGTTGCAGCGATGTCGCTGCCGAGGACGCGCATATTACGGACGTAGGACAGGTTCGGCAAGCGTTTTGGAAAAAAACCTTCACATTGGTGTCTGCGGCCAGCGGAAGTACCTGCAAGTGGTTGATCCTGCGTAGAGCCGGCCTGACCGGGAATGCCGGACGCGGAAAACAGCGGCCCGTCGCTGGCGCCAAAGGTGACGGTGCAAGCGATGCAGCGGCGGAGCGGGGAAGGCACCGATGGAACGCTGTTTTCATGGCACCCACGAGGGCAGGGCGCGGCGTACTGTCGCGGTTCCTCTCCCGACGCTGCCCGCAGCAGAGCCATTGGACATGTCCGATTCAACTACCCGCATTGTGCTTGCCTCGCGCCCGCAAGGTGCGCCGGTCGCCGCCAATTTCCGCCTCGAACAGGTGCCGCTGCCGGCATTGGCCCCGGGCCAGGTGCTGCTGCGCAACCGCTACCTGTCGCTGGACCCGTACATGCGCGGACGCATGGACGATGGCCCGTCGTACGCACCGCCGGTGGCAGTGGATGCGGTGATGGAGGGCCAGACCGTGGCCGAGGTGCTGCAGTCGCAGGCGCCTGGCCTGGCGGTGGGCGAGCTGGTGCTGGCCCCCGGTGGCTGGCAGACGCATGCCGTGGTGGCGGGTGATGCGATCAGCCGGCACCTGGATCCGGCCGGGCTGCCGCTGAGCACAGCGTTGGGCGTGTACGGCATGCCGGGGTTCACCGCGTACTCCAGCCTGATCGAAATCGGCAAGCTGCAACCCGGCGAGACCCTGGTGGTGGCCGCTGCCAGTGGACCGGTCGGCGCCACCGTGGCCCAGTTGGCAAAGCTGCAGGGCGCGCGCGTAGTTGCCATCGCCGGCGGTGAGGCCAAGCGTGCGTATCTGGAAACACTGGGCGTGGACGTGGCGCTGGACCATCGCGCCTCTGGTTTTGCCGAACAGCTGCGCGCTGCCGTGCCGGATGGCATCGACGTGTACTTCGAGAACGTGGGTGGCCATGTGCTCGATGCCGTGCTGCCGCTGCTCAATGATTTCGCGCGCATTCCGGTGTGCGGCACCATCGCCACCTACAACGCCCGCGGCGTCGCGCAGCCCGGACCGGATCGGCTGCCAGCGCTGTTCAGCCAGATCCTGCGCCAGCGCCTGACCGTGCGTGGCTTCATCGTGCATGACTTCAAGCATCTGTGGCCGGAATTCGAGCGCGACATGCCGCAGTGGCTGCGCGATGGGCGCATCAAGTACCGCGAAGACGTCGTGCAGGGCCTGGAAAATGCACCCGAAGCCTTCTTCGGCCTGCTGCAGGGGCGCAACTTCGGCAAGCTGGTGGTGAAGCTGGATTGAGCGACCGCGTCAGCGACGGGTCATCTTTTCCCGCCGCAGCAGTTCGCGCTTGCGTTCCACGCCCCAGGCATAGCCGGACAGATCTCCGTCGCGCCGCACCACGCGGTGGCAGGGCACCGCCACTGCGAGAGGATTGCTGGCACAGGCGCGGGCTACCGCGCGACTGGCACGCGGCGCGCCGATGCGCGCTGCGATGTCGGCGTAGGACGCGGTCTGCCCGTGCGGAATGCGCTGCAGTGCCTGCCATACCCGCTGCTGGAAGGCGGTGCCACGGATATCCAGCGGCAGCGCGGTGCCGCGTGCGGGCTCTTCGACCAGGCCGATGACCTGGGCGATGAGATGTTCGTAACCCCGGTCAGCACCCACCAGTTCAGCTTGCCGAAAGCGCTGCTGCAGGGAGTGCAGCAACGCTTCTGGATCATCGCCCAGCAGGATCGCGACCACGCCGGTGCTGCTGCTTGCCACCAGTACGCTGCCCAGCGTGCTCTGTGCAATCGCGAATCGGATGACCTCGCCGCCGCCACCCGCGCGCCAGCGCTTGGGTGTCATCCCCAACAGGCGGGGGGCATTTTCGTAGAAGCGTCCGCTGGAACCGAATCCCGCCTCGTGGAAGGCATCGGTGATCCGGTCCTGGCGTTGCAGCCCTTCGCGCAGGCGGTCGGCGCGCAGGGCAGTGGCGTACTGCTTCGGGGTCACGCCGGTGGCTTGCTTGAACAGGCGATGCAGGCGGGACGGGCTGCAGCCGGCGATGTCGGCCAGTTCCTGCAGCGACGGTTCGTCAACGCTGGTCTGCAGATGACGGCAGACCCGTTCAATACGGGCATCCAGATCGATATCGGCGGTGCTGTCCATGTCGTGATTCTGGCATGCACCAGGGCAGTGGAAACTCCGTTTCCTGCACCCGCCGGCCGGGTCTGGAAACGGAGTGTCCGCGTGGCCGTGCAGGCGCATGGTTGCAGGCATATCCCAACCCGGAGCACATCCATGCGGCTGCACGACAAGATCATCCTCATCACCGGCGCCAGCGCCGGCATTGGCCGCGCCAGCGCGCTGCGTTTCGCTGCTGAGGGCGCGCGACTGGTCCTCAATGCGCGGCGCCCACAGCCGCTTCATGAACTGGCTGCGCAGATCCGCGCAAGCGGCGGCGAAGTGGCCGTGCATGCGGGTGACGTGGCCGATGCTGCCACCGCGCAGGTGCTGGTCGATCTGGCCCAACAGTCATTTGGCGGATTGGATGCCGCCATCAACAACGCCGGCATGCTCGGCCCCAGCCTGCCCACCGCAGAGCTCCCTGCCGATGCTTGGCGCGAGGTGGTGGCCACCAACCTGGATGCCGCTTTCCATGCGGCGCGCGCGCAGTTGCCGGCATTGCTGGCACGCGGCGGTGGCTCGCTGGTGTTCGTCGGCACGTTCGTCGGCCACACCTTGGGATTCCCGGGCATGGCGGCCTATGCAGCGAGCAAGGCCGGGCTGATCGGCCTGAGTCAGGTGATCGCCGCCGAGTACGGTGCGCGCGGCGTACGCAGCAACGTGCTGCTGCCCGGTGGCACCGACACCGAAATGGGCCGGCAGGCCGCGCCCACGGGCGATGCGCGTGATTTCGTGCGCTCGCTGCACGCCCTCAAGCGCATGGCTGAGCCGGAAGAGATCGCCAACGCGGCGTTGTTCCTGGCCAGCGATGAAAGCAGTTTCGTCACTGGCAGCGCGATGCGTGTCGAGGGAGGAGTGTCGATTACCCGCACCTGAGCATGCTCACCGGCGTGGCCGGTAGCGGATGCCGCTGCTGGCCATGAACCCCTTCGGATCGAAACCGGCCCAGGCCTCGCCCCAGTCGAAGCGGGCGTGCCCACCTGCCAGCGTCCGCCCCAGTGCCGCGCCGAGCGTGCGCTTCATGAAGGCGACCTCGGCGTCGATGGTCGCCTGGGTCGGCCAGCCCTCCTGCAGCTCTGCACCAGGCAGTTCGACGCCCATCGTCACCATGTCCAGTTGCTGGCCGCGGAAGCACAGGCTGATGCCTGCGCGGGCGCCGCCCAGGCTCAGCCCCTGCAGGCTCAGCCACAGATAGCCTGTGCCGACGTTGCGTTCGCCTTGGATCCACGCGGCAAACGCGATGCGCGCCCGGTCCAGTGACAGCGCGGGGCCGATCCGGGTCGGCAGATTGCCGATCTGGATGCGTCCATCGGCGGCGTCGATGGTCATTGGCGCTGCTGGCGAAGCGGACTGCGCACGAGAGGGCATGGCATATTCCGATAAACATGATGCTTTCTGATTCTGGGGGTGAGCCGAGTGCGGTCGCAAGGCCGAGGCTGCACACGGTGTTGGCGCCGGACTGACCTGCGGCTCACGCCCCACGCTCTAGCGTAGCCGGGAGCATCGGTCCCCCGCCGATGACGGAGCTTTCGATGAGCGAGCGCGACAAGGACCAGGCTGACGCCAAGCAGGGCGTGCAGGAAAGCCGGCAGGACAAGCAGCAGGATGAAGTGGCCAAGCAGCGTCCCGGCCAGCAGGACCAGAAGGTGCGCGATGCACATTCGCGTGCACCCGCGCGCAAGGACGGCGGGCAGGAGCCGGCCTGAGCGGCTGGCCAGAACAGAAAGCCCCGGCAGTGCCGGGGCTTTCTGTTTTTCATATGGTGGAGCCAAGGAGGATCGAACTCCTGACCTCGTCATTGCGAACGACGCGCTCTCCCAGCTGAGCTATGGCCCCATGGGGGTGTTGCATCCCGTGGGCAGCGGAGCTGGCGCCACGTGACGGCCCTAGCATAGCGCTGGCCGGTGCCGGCTGCAAAGGGGCGGGCCGGACACAGCGGCGCAGGTGCTCTGCGCCGCTGCAGGCCTGGCTCAGGGCAGCAGGGCCGCCGCGCGCTGGATCGCGATGTCGGTCGCCGCCGACACACCACGCAAGTGGATGCAGGCGTGGATCATCCCCGGCAGGCGCTCCAGCGTGCAGTCCACACCCGCTTCCCGCAGGCTTGCGGCGTATTGTTCAGCTTCGTCGCGCAGCGGATCGAACTCACAGCTCAGCACCGTGGCCGCCGGCAGGCCACGCAGATCGCGGGCGAGGAGGGGCGAAGCCAGCGCCTGTCGGCGGTCACCGTCGCCGAGGTAGGCCTGCCAGCAGCGCTGCATCAGGCCGGCGCTGAGGTAGTAGCCGTCGGCGAACTCGCGGTAGGTGTCGCTGGCCATGGTGGCATCCAGTGCCGGGTACAGCAGCAGTTGATGCGATGGCAACGGCAGTCCCTGATCGCGCAGCAGCAGGCAGCACGCGGCGGCGAGATTGCCGCCGGCGCTGTCGCCGCCGATGACCAACCGTGCCGGATCAAGACCCAGCGCGGTGGCATGGGCCTGCAGCCACAGCCAGGCATCGGCGACGTCGTGCAGCGGCGTCGGGAACGGATGCTCCGGCGCCAGGCGATAGCCGACGGCAGCGACGACATGGCCGCTGGCATTGGCCAGGGCCCGGCAGGGGCCGTCATAGACCGCCAGCGAGCACTGGAACCAACCACCGCCGTGGGCGAACAACAGGGCAGGGCGCAGCTCGGTGCCGTTGGCTGCGGGCGTATACAGGCGCACGACGAGCGCATGGCCGTCGCGCGCGCTGATGACGTGCTCCACGACATGCGATACCGCCTCGGTGGCACCCTGCAGCGTGGGCAGCGCCTGCTCGCTCAGTGCGCGCAGTTCCAGCAGATCGTCTGGCAGTGGTTGCGCCGCCACCGCATCCACGAACGATTGCAACGCAGGTTCAAGCGGCATGCTCAGCCTCCTGCAGGAACGGCAGCAGCTGGGCGAGGAAGGCGTCCGGTGCTTCTTCCATGATGAAGTGGCCACAGCCCGGCACGACGCTGCCGCGCAGGTCATCGGCGTGCGGCTGCAGGGTCAGCATCGGGGCATTGCCGGTGGCGTGCTCGGCGCCGATGGCCAGCACCGGCATCGTCAACCGGCGTTGTGCGCGGAGCTGGTTCTGGCGGATGGTTTCCGGAATCGCTCGGTACCAGGCAAACCCTGCACGCAACGCGCCGGGGCGGCTGTAGGCGGCGATGTAGGTTTCGCTGGCCACCGCATCGCGCCGGTACGACCAGCGGTCGAACATGAAGTCCAGGTAGGCACGTTCGCGACCGGTGATGAGGGCCTCGGGAAGATCGGCCACCTGGTTGAACATGAAGTGCCACAGGAAGATGTTGTCGGCCGGCGCGGCGAAGATGCCCGGCTCAGGCGCCAACCCGGGAATCACCGCTTCGGTCACGGCCAGGCGCTGCACCGCCTGCGGCTGGTCGCTGGCCAATGCATAGGCGATCCACATGCCGATGTCATGGCCGACCACCTGATAGCGCTCGTGGCCCAGCGCCTGCATGGTCTGGTGCAGTACTGCGGCGGCGCTGCCGGTGTCGTAGCCGTGCGCGGGACGATCGGATTCGCCGATGCCGGGCGGGTCGACCGCGATCGCTTCGAAGCCGGCCTCGGCCAGGGCATGCAGCACGTGGCGCCAGGCGTACCAGGTCTGCGGCCAGCCAGGAATCAACAGCACCGGTTGACCGCTGCCGGCGGAGACGCAATGCACGCGCTGGCCGTCGATACGCAGGTAGTGGTGGCGCAGGGTGTCGTCGCCGGGGGCACCAGCGGTGGGGAAATTGGTCATGGGGATGTTCCTGTGGGGGCTCAGGCGATGCCGAGCATGTGCTGCATCTGGGCGGCGCTGATCGGCGCGCCGGCGAAGTCGTCGAAGATCTTGTCGGTGACCGGGATGATGTGGTCGCGGATGAAGGCGGCACCTTCGCGCGCACCGGCTTCCTGGTCCTTCAGGCAGCACTCCCATTCCAGCGTTGCCCAGCCGGCGTAGTCGTACTGCGCCAACTTGGAGAAGATCGACTTGAAATCGACCTGGCCATCGCCCAGCGAGCGGAAGCGGCCCGCGCGTTCGGTCCAGTCGGCGTAGCCACCGTAGATGCCCTGGCGGCCGTTGGGACGGAACTCCGCATCCTTGACGTGGAACATGCGGATCAGCGGATGGTAGATGTCCAGGAACTGCAGGTAATCCAGCTGCTGCAGCACGAAGTGGCTGGGATCGAACAGGATGCGGCAGCGCTCGTGCTGGCCCACACGCTCGAAGAAGCGTTCGAAGCTGGTGCCATCGTGCAGGTCTTCGCTGGGATGGATTTCGTAGCAGAGGTTGATGCCGTTGTCCTCGCAGGTATCGAGGATCGGCCGCCAGCGGCGTGCCAGCTCATCGAATGCGGCATCGATCAGGCCCGGCGGACGCTGCGGGAAGGGGAACAGATAGGGCCAGGCGAACGAGCCGGAGAAGGTGCCCATGTCCTGCAGCCCGAGCCGGCGCGAGGCGCGGGCGGCCAGATGCAGCTGCTGCTGTGCCCATTCGCTGCGTGCCTGCGGATTGCCGCGCAGTGCTTCCGGTGCGAAACCATCGCACAGCTCATCGTAGGCCGGATGCACCGCCACCAGCTGGCCCAGGATGTGGGTGGTCAGCTCGCTGACCTGCAGGCCGTGCTCGGCCAGGGTGCCACGCAGGTCATCGCAGTAGTCCTGGCTGTCGGCGGCGGTGGCCAGGTCGAACAGGCGCGCGTCCCATGCCGGAATCTGCAGGGCCTTGAAACCATGACCGGCCGCCCAGGCGGCGATGCCGGACAGGCTGTCGAACGGCGCCTGGTCGCCAGCGAACTGCGCCAGATGCAGGCTGGGGCCTTTGAGGGTTTGCATGTGTTGCTCCAATTGTTTGTCGGTCGACAAAGAATAGGCGCGTGCATCGGGATGGTCAACACCCGCGTTACACTGCGCGCCTCAGAACGGCAGGCAGGCAGATGGCAGGGCGACCGCGCGAATTCGACAGGGAACAGGCATTGCGCAAGGCGATGCTGCTGTTCTGGCAGCACGGCTATGAGGGCACCTCGATGTCGGCCCTGGTCGAAGCGCTTGGCATTGCCTCGGCGCGCATCTACGCCGCGTTCGGGAGCAAGGAGCAGTTGTTCCGCGAAGCAGTGGCGCTGTACGAGGAAGGCGAGGGCGGCTTCGCGCCGCGCGCGCTGGAGCAGGCGTCACTGCGTGATGCGATCGGCAGCATGCTGCGGGATGCCGTGTTGACCTACACCCGTCGCGGTCGTCCGCATGGCTGCCTGGTGGTGTCCTCGGCCAGCAGCGTGTCACCGGATGGCGAGGGCGTGCGCGACTGGCTGGCCGGCCACCGCCGCCAGCGCACGGCAGCGATCATCGCGCGGCTGCAGCAGGCGCAGGCGGCTGGCGAGCTGGCGGCCGATCTATCCGTGCAGGCGCTGGGCGATCATTTCGCCACGGTGCTGCATGGCATCTCGGTGCAGGCGCGAGACGGCATCAGCCGCGAACGCCTGCTGGCGATGGTCGAGGTCGCGCTGGCGCCGTTACCGCAGCACGGCTGAGGCGGGACTGTGCCGAAAACGGCCTGATACCCCTGCTGCCTGACGACGCAACGAAATTGTAACAATTTGGAGGATAATGGCGGCTTGCGCAGTTTTCCTCCTATTTGCCGCCCGGCCAGCGCAGGCCGCACGGACGCCTCCTCAGAGCTTTCGATGCCTTCCCATTCCGATTCCCGCCGTTCGTCGGGCATGTCGTCCTCCTTCGTTTCCTTCCGTCGCCATCCGCTGGCCCTGGCCTGTGCAGGCCTGGCGCTGGCTGCCAGCTTCGGTGCTGCCGCGCAGGACAGTGCACCGACCCCGACCGGGCTGGACACCATCACCGTGACCGCCGAGCACCGCGAGCAGAACCTGCAGGAAGTGCCGGTGTCGGTAGGCGTGGTGCAGGGCGAGCGCATGCGCGACTTCACCGCCGGCGGCGACGACACCCTGCTGGCGCTGTCCGGCCGCGTGCCGAGCCTRTATGCGGAAACCACCACCGGCCGCATCTTCCCGCGCTTCTACATCCGCGGCCTGGGCAACATCGATTTCTACCTCGGTGYCTCGCAGCCGGTGTCGATCATCCAGGACGACGTCGTGCTGGAGCACGTGGTGCTGAAGTCCAACCCGGTCTATGACGTGGACCAGGTGGAAGTGCTGCGCGGTCCGCAGGGCTCGCTGTTCGGTCGCAACACCACCGCCGGCATCGTCAAGTTCGACACCCTCAAGCCGACCCAGGACTACAGCGGTCGCGTCAGCGCCAGCTATGCCTCCTACAACAGCGTGTCGATCGACGGTGGCTTCGGCGGCCCGATCAACGACATCGCATCGTTCCGCGTGTCGGCGCTGTACCAGCACCGCGACGACTACGTCGACAACACCTACACCGGCCCCAGCGCCGATGGCACGGTCAGCCCGAAGAAGAACGCCATGGGCGGCTTCGACGACCGCAACGTGCGCGCGCAGCTGCTGCTGACCCCGAGCGACCAGTTCTCGATCCTTGCTTCGGCCCACGCCCGCGACTACGAAGGCACCTCGACCCTGTTCCTGCGCAACGCACTGACCAAGGGCTCGAACAAGACCGACGTGCCGCGTGACCAGGTCGCCTACGACGAGGCCGACAACAACCCGCAGGCGTACAAGACCTACGGCGGTTCGGTGAAGGCGCGCTATGACTTCGGCGCGATCGACTTCACCTCGATCACCGCTTACGAGACCACTTCCGGCTACAGCCGCGGTGACACCGACGGCGGCGCTGCGGTCAACTTCCCGGTCAATGGCGTGCCGAACGGCTACGGCCAGTCGATGGGCCAGATCCGTGACCTGGACCAGTGGACCCAGGAGTTCCGCCTGGCCAGCCATGACGACAGCGCCCTGCAGTGGCAGGCCGGTGCGTTCTACTTCAACGGCAGCGACACCACCGACTTCTACCAGCGCGCCTGGTTCCTGAAGGGCGCTGCGCGCAACCCGAACAACTGGGTGCGCCTGCGCAACAAGAACACCTCCTGGGCCGGCTTCGGCCAGCTGAGCTACGCCTTCACCGACAAGTTCACCGTCACCGCCGGCCTGCGCCAGACCCGCGATGAGAAGCACACCCGCCTGCTGAAGACGGCCGATACCGCTGCCGGCCTGGTCACCTACAAGGGCCGCACCGACGTCRAGATGACCGACACCACCCCGAGCTGGGATCTGAGCGCGATGTATCAGATCACCCCGGACGTGAGCGTCTATGCGAAGGTCGCCCGCGGCTTCCGTGGCCCGACCATCCAGGGCCGTTCGGCGGTGTTCAATGCCGACTTCACCACCGCCGATTCGGAAACGATCCTGTCGTGGGAAGCGGGCGTGAAGAGCAGCCTGTGGGACAACCGCCTGCGCCTGAACGCCACCGCGTTCACCTACACCGTCAACGACATCCAGCTCAACGGCAACGATTCGGACGGCAACGGCGTGCTGTTCAACGCAGACAAGGCCAAGGCCTACGGCTTCGAAGCGGACATGGAGCTGCGCCCGATCCAGAACCTTACCCTGAGCGCCGGCCTGAGCCTGCTGCACAGCGAGATCAAGGACAAGCGCGTCTACGCGCAGGTCTGCGGCCTGAACGGCCAGGTGGTGTGCACGGTGAACGATCCGACCATCAAGGTCGGTGCCAACACCTTCGCGCAGATCGATGGCAACCCGCTGCCGAACGCACCGAAGTACAACATCAACCTGGCAGCGCGCTACGACTTCCCGGTCAGCGACGCGGCCACGATGTTCGTGTCCACCGACTGGAACAAGCAGGGCTACACCAGCTTCGTGCTGTACGACAGCAAGGAGTTCAACTCCAAGGGTGATTTCGAGGGTGGCCTGAAGATCGGCTATTCGGGCAACTACGGTGCCYACGAAGTGGCGCTGTTCGCGCGCAACATCACCAACGAGAAGAACCTCAAGGGTGTGATCGAGAACTACATGGCCGCGGTCTACAACGAACCGCGCACCGTGGGTGTTTCGCTGAACATGAACTGGTAAGCACTACCGGTTGGAGTATCGAAAACGGCGCTCATCGAGCGCCGTTTTTCGTTGTCCGCCCGGTTCCTCAGACTGCGGGCAACAACGCCTGCAACCGCGGCTCCAGTTCCTGCTGGCGCCAGCCAGCCAGTGCAGCCGGCCACTGCTGATGCTCCAGATAGCTTTCCAGATGCTTGCGTGAGGCCAGCACGCCGTCGGCCAGGCCGAGCTCGCGGCTGCGTTCGGCCACCGCATCCTGCAGCTTCTTCAGCAGCTGCTTGCTGGCATCGCTGGCCTGCATCGCCAACGGCGCATCGGCTTCGTCGGCCAGCGGCGTGTCCAGCGCCTGCCATACCGCAGCGGCCAGCTTGCGCGGCGCCTTCGGGAACTGTTCGAACAGCTTGCTCACTGCAGCAGCATCGGCTGGCGGGGTGCGTGCCAGGGTGGCGGCCAGTTCGTTGTCCAGGATCCAGCTGCGCGGGCGGTCGCTGGCGCGCGCCTGCACGTCGCGCCAACGCAGCAGGCGCAGCAGGCGGCGCTGCGCGGGCGCGTCCAGGAACTGCGCCGAGCGCATGCCCAGGTGGGGCCAGCGGTCTTCGTCATTTGCCACGCTGGCCAGCAGGCGCTCGCCATCGTCGTGCAGCCACTGCTGGCGCCCCAGCGTTTCCAGCTTGGCGGAGATGGCGTCGTGCATCGCGAACAGATGCTCGACGTCGTCGGCGGCGTAACTCAGCTGGGAGTCCGACAACGGCCTGCGCATCCAGTCAGAGCGGGTTTCGCCCTTTTCCAGTGCCACGCCGGTGATCTCCTGCACCAGCTTCTGGTAGCCCATGCCAGCACCGATGCCAGCCAGCGCGGCGCCGATCTGGGTGTCGAACAACGGACGCGGCAGCACGCCACAGGTCCACTTGAACGCCACCAGGTCTTCGCTGGCACTGTGCATGACCTTGGTGATGGATTCATCGGCCAGCCACGGCGCCAAGGCCTCGGGCATGCCGGGAATCAACGGGTCGATCAGCAGGATGTCCTCGCCGACGGCCATCTGCACCAGCGCCAGCTGTGGCCAGAAGGTGCGTTCACGGATGAATTCGGTATCCAGGCCGATGCGGGTCGGCCGCTGCTGGCGGTATGTGTCCAGCTCGGCGGGGGTGGTGATCCAGGTTGCCACGTGTCAGGGCCTACTACTCGGGTTTGCTCAGGCAGGGGAGAATAGCCTAACGTCGGTCCGCATCCGTGCCGAAGGAGGCCCTGCTTGCGTTTTCTGCTGTCGCCCGCGCTGTTTACCGCCTTGGCCGTGAGCCTGGCCGGTTGCACGCCGTCGCCCCCTGCGCAGACCGCCGGTGCCACCGCAGCCCAGCCGGCCGATCCCGCACCAGAGGCCGGTCCGGCGCGTGGTACCGGGCGGGGCACGGTGACCATTGCCGGTGACGACGCGGCCGAGGACATCCAGCAGTGGACGCCGCCGCGGGTCGATCGCCAGGGACGTACGCTGGCACAGCTGCGCCGGGCTGCCGACCAGGCATTCGCGCGGGGGCATCTGTATGAAGATGGCGATGCGGCCGTGCCCCTGTGGCTGGCAGTGCAGGAGGAGGAACCCGACGATCGGCAGGCGCGCCTGGGCCTGCAACGCGCGAAACAGAAGCTGCAGCAGCAGGCCGATGCGTTGCTGCAGCGGCCATTGCAGCAGCGTGAGGCGCTGGCCGAAGCCGGGCGCCAGGCGCTGGTGCTGCTGACCCTGGCGCCGAAGGACGAGAAGGTGCGCGCGCTGCAGGGGCGGGTCGAGACCGCGCAGCGTGTGGTCGCCTACAACCGCGCGGGCGAAGACGATCTGCGTGCCGACCGTATCGGCGAAGCGGGGGATGGTGCGATTGGCAACTTCCGTGAGGCACTTGCGCTGGACCCGGCGAATCGTCGCGCGCGGCAGGGCCTGGCAGCTGCTGAAAGTGGGCTGATCCGGCGTGCCGAGGATGCCGCGCGTATCCGCGATTTCGCCAGTGCCGGCGCGTGGTTGGCAGAAGCCAGCAAGGTGCGGGACTCGTCACCGACCATCGCCGATGCGTTCGAGCGCATCGAGCAGATCCGTGCAGCGGCACTGGTCCAGCTGCGCGATGGCGGCCTGCATGATCTGACTACCCCGCAGGGGCTGAAGCCCGCGCGCGAGAAGCTGGCCGAAGCGCTGCGCATTGCCTTGCCGGGGGACGCGGTGGTGGCGCAGCTGCGCGAACGCATCGAACTGGCCACCCATTACGGCAGCTTCCGGCCGGGGCAGGTGTTCAGCGATGCGCTGCGTGATGGCGGCCGTGGACCGCAGATGATCGTGGTGCCGCATGGCGGATTCCAGATGGGCGCCAGTGATACCGAACCGGGCGCAACCGACGCAGAGCGGCCATCGCACTATGTGCGTTTCGAGCGTGGGTACGCGATGGCGATCACCGAGATCACCGTGGGTGACTTCGAGCGCTATGTGAAGGCGACCAATGCCCGCCCACGTGCGACCCGGCGTGGACATTCGGTGGTCTATGACGAGCGCAGCGGCAATTTCATCCGTCGCAGCGGCGTGGACTGGCGGTCCGACTATGACGGCGGGCGGGCACTGGGCAATTCGCCGGTGATGCACGTGAGCGTTCGTGATGCCGAGAACTACGCGAACTGGCTGTCCGAACAGACCGGCCGCAGCTACCGCCTGCCCAGCGAGGCCGAGTTCGAGTACGCGATGCGTGCCGGCAGCAGTGGCCGCTACCCGTGGGGCGATGCCGGTCTGCCACCGGAAGGCAGTGGCAATTACACCGGCAGCAAGGATGTTTCGCCTTCGGGCAGGCATTGGCACAACGCCTTCGTCGGCTATGGCGATGGTTGGTGGGGACCGGCCCCGGTCGCCAGTTTCCAGGCCAACGCCTTCGGGCTGCATGACATGGGCGGCAATCTGAGCGAGTGGGTGGCCGATTGCTGGCATGCCAGCTATCGGCGCGCGCCGGCTGATGGTGTGGCGTGGTTCAACCCGGGCTGCCGTTCACGGGTGATCCGGGGTGGCAACTGGGCCAACGCGCCGGAGCAGACCCGGGCGGCGTGGCGGCAATCGCAGGATTCGGATACCACCAACGCGCGCATCGGCTTCCGGCTGGTGCGAGGGATCTGACGGGCACGACTGGATCGGCGCCGGTTTCACCCGCCGCAGGCAGCGCCGCACTAAGATTGCGCCGTACCCGCCGGCCGGCGGGGTCAGCCGGAAGACCAGCCGATGCGCAACGATCCTTTTTCCCGCTCGCCGCAGCAGCGGCGTGGCCTGTTCGGCAACATCCGCTGGTGGGTGCTGCTGCTGGCCGCCGGCTACGCGGCGTTCTACTGGTTCTCCAACCGTGCGGTCGACCCCTATACCGGCGAGAAGGTGCTGATCGACAGCAGCCTGGACGCCAGCCAGGAGAAGGCGCTGGGCCTGCAGGCCTACCAGCAGATCCTGTCGCAGGAGCGCCCTTTGGGCCCGAATGAACAGGTCTCGCGGGATGTCCGGGCGATTGCCGAGCGACTGATCGCCAAGGTGGACGTGGTCGAAACCGCGCTGGCGCAGGAACACGGGCTGCAGCCGGCACACTTCGCACGCGACTTCGAGTGGGAAGTGAACGTGATTCCGTCCGAGCAGGCCAATGCCTTCTGCCTGCCCGGTGGCAAGATGGCGGTCTACACGGGGCTGATCCCGGTGGCGCGTACCCGTGATGCGATGGCGGTGGTGATGGGCCATGAGATCGCCCACGCATTGCTGCGCCATGGTGCACAGCGCATGGCCCAGCAGAAGCTGACCCAGATCGGCCAGGTAGCCGGCGCCGCCAGTGGCATGGATGCGCAGCAGCAGCAGATGATGATGTCGGCGATGGGCTATGGGTATCTGTTGCCGTATGCACGCAGCCACGAGACGCAGGCCGATGAAGTGGGCCTGATGCTGGCGGCCGCAGCGTGCTTCGMCCCGCGCGAGGCGGTGCCGCTGTGGCAGCGCATGGGCCAGGCCGGTGGTGGCCAGTCGCCGCCGGAGTTCGCCTCGACCCACCCCAATCCGGGTACCCGTATCCAGAACCTGCAGGCGTTGATGCCGAAGGCACTGGAGTATCGGCAGAAGTTCTGCGAGCAGGCCAGGTAAAGGGTGGTTCGGCAGGGCTGCGCCCTGCACCTGCCGAAGCGGTAGTGCCGGCCGCTGGTCGGCAACCTCAACAGCAAAAGCTGGCTTCCTGTGGGATGGCGGGGTGGGTCCGGTKGCGGGGGACGCCGTGAACCCGTCCATGGGGGCTTGGC
>NZ_JBFTOJ010000036.1:0-27847 GCF_056397905.1 Stenotrophomonas sp. 05L414_2 | reverse complement strand
GGCCATGCCCGGCGTCCAGCCATCCGCCGGGCATGGCCCGGCGCTACCGCTCTATTTCGCGGATTCCTCGCGCTCCTGCACCTGCGCCTGGCGCAGCTCCTGCTCGGAGGCGCGTAGCGCCTTCACGTCCAGCTTGCGTATGGTCTTGATGAAGCACGGCATGCGCGGGCCAGCGGTCGGGTCACGTACCAGCACCTTGTCGAACGGCGCCGAGACGCGGTTCATCCGGCTGGTCAGGCCGATGGCGGTCGCATACGACAGATCCTGGCAGGGACCATTCAATTCCAGCAGGTAGGCCTCGCTCGGACGCGTCCAGACCGCCAGCGCACTGTCGCCCAGCTCGGTCCAGCCATTGAGGCTGCCGAAGAACTGCATGTCCTTCTGCGGTGCGCCGGCGTGGGCACGATACAGCTCCAGCTTCTCGGCACTGCCCAGGCGGCCGGTGGTGGCACAGCCAGCCAGAGCCAGGCACAGCCCGGCGATCAACAGTGGTGTCTTCATGGCCATCTCCACGGGGGAACTGTGCCGATCATGCACCCGCCGGGGTGGTGCCGGCGCAACGGCCGGCAGCCTGGTTCAGGCCCTGCATCGAATCCGGTAGTCGCCAACCTTGGTTGGCGCTTGCCCGGCCGCTCAGACGTCGGCGTGGGCCAGCGCGTGCAGGCGCCCTTCGCGCAGCTCCAGCACCCGGTCCAGACGCCGTGCCAGCGAGCGGTCATGGGTCACCAGCACCAGGCTGGTATGCCGCGCACGGTTGAGCTCCAGCATCAGCTCGAACACGGTCGCAGCGGTGCGGTCATCCAGGTTGCCGGTCGGCTCGTCGCCCAGCACGCAGGCCGGGTGATTGACCAACGCGCGCGCCACCGCAGCACGCTGGCGTTCGCCACCGGACAGTTCGCCGGGCTTGTGGTCCAGGCGATGGCCGAGGCCGACCGATTCCAGCAGCGCAGTCGCACGCGTGCTGGCCTCGGCCACCGCGGTACCGGCCAGCATCACCGGCATCATCACGTTTTCCAGCGCGGTGAAYTCCGGCAGCARGTGGTGGAACTGATARACGAAACCCAGCGMCYGGTTGCGCAGCAGGCCGCGCGAGGTGTCCGACAGCGCCGACATGCGCTGGCCGGTGACATAGACCTCGCCCGCAGTCGGCGTATCCAGCCCGCCCAGCAGGTGCAGCAGCGTGCTCTTGCCGGCACCGGAGGCACCGATGATCGCAACCGTCTCACCTGCAGTCACCGTCAGGTCCAGCCCGTCGAACACCGGTGTCTGCATGCGCCCTTCGGCGTAGGTCTTGCCCAGCCCTTCGGCACGGATCACTTCATCGCCGCGGTTGAAGACCTTATTCATAGCGCAGGGCCTCCGCCGGCTGGGTGCGTGCTGCCCGCCAGGCGGGATACAGAGTGGCCAGGAAGCTCATCAGCAGCGCGACCAGGGTGATCACCACGATGTCGCTGGTCTGCATGTCGGTCGGCAGGCCGGTGATGTAGTACACATCCTCCGGCAGCAGCTTGACGTTGAACACCGACTCGATGGCGCCGAGGATGCGTTCCAGGTTCAAGGTCAGGGTGATGCCGCCGATCAGGCCGGCAAGGGTGCCGAAGATGCCGATCAGCGAGCCCTGCACCATGAACACCTGCATCACCCCGCCCGGGGTCAGGCCGAGGGTGCGCAGGATCGCGATGTCGGCCTGCTTGTCGGTCACCAGCATCACCTGCGAGGACACCAGGTTGAACGCGCCCATGGCGATGATCAGCGAGAGCAGGATGCCCATCACCACTTTTTCCATGCGCAGCGAGTGGTACAGGTTGGCGTTCTGCTGGGTCCAGTCGCTGACCCGATAGGCACCGCCGAGGTTCTGCGCCAGGTCCACGCCCACCTCCAGCGAGCGGTCCATGTCATGCAGTTTCAGGCGCACGCCGGTGGCGCCATCGGAACGCAGTACGCGCTCCAGGTCTTTCATGTTGGCAAAACCCACACCGCGATCGACCTCGTTGTAACCGGCCTCGAAGATGCCGCTGACGGTGAAGCGCTTCATCCGCGGCACCGCGCCCGCTGGCGTGCCCTGCACTTCCGCGAAGGTCACCAGCACCTGGTCACCGACGTCCACGCCCAGCCAGACGGCCAGTTCCTTGCCCAGCAACAGGTTGAAGCTGCCCGGGGTCAGGCTGCCGTAGCTGCCCTTGGTGACCTTCTTGTCGATCACCGACACCTTCGGTTCCAGTGCCGGGTCGATGCCCTGGATGATCGCACCCTGCACGCGCGGGCCRCTGATCATCGACTGGATCTCGATATACGGCGCAGCACCGGCCACGCGCGGATCCTTGTTGGCCACATCGACCACGCGCATCCAGTCCGGCATCGGTTCGCCGTCGCGGCTGATGGTGGTGTGCGCGGTCATCTGCAGCAGGCGGCTGCGGATTTCCTTCTGGAAACCGCTCATGACCGCCAATGTGGTGATCAGCACCGTCACCCCGAGCGCGATGCCCAGGATCGATGCCATCGAAATGAAGGAGATGAAGCCGTTGCGGCGCTTGGCGCGCAGRTAGCGCAGGCCAATGGCCACGGGAATGGGTTTGAACATGCAGGCACGCCAGTCGATTCAGCCTATGGTGCCACCGACCGGGGCCGACGGGAAACGCTTCGTGCGGCCACGGCCAGTCGCAGTTCACGTCGTTGTGCGCGATCAAGCACGTCCGGCCAGAACAACAGGCGCCTGCGACGCCAGCCCTCGCGCCAGTGCAGCAGCAGCCAGGGCCCGCGCACCACCAGCCGCGGCTCGGCAATATCGCCGCCGTCCAGCCGCAGCAGCTCAGGCAGGGGCGGCAGCTGCAGCACGACAGGGCGCCGCCGCAGGCGCCAGGCCAGCTCAGCCAGGCCAAGCGCCCAGACCCCGATCAACGCCGGAAGCAGATGCGCGGACGGCAGATCCGAAGCATGCAGCAGCCACGGTGCGGCCAGCAGTACCGCCAGCTGGGCGCCGGCCTGCAGCCGCGACGGGCGCCACTCAAGGCTTGAGGGCGAGGATCCTGTGCATGAGGGGGACGGCGTGTGCATGCGGGCAGGCCTCGTAGCCCATGAACCAGCGCCACAACTTATCGTCCTCGCAATCGAGCAGGAACAGGAAAACCTCGCGGTCTTCGGTCGGCGCACTGCTCCATTCGCGGTCCAGGTAGCGACCGAACAACTGGTCCAGTTCGCGCATGCCGCGCCGGCAACGCCAGCGCAGCTTCTTCAGCAGGACTTCTTCATCCATTGTGTTTCTCCAGATACAGCAAAGCCACGCATGGCGTGGCTCTGCTGGGGTCATGCAACTACCCGGCACCGTATCAGGCGCGGCGTTCCATCATCAGCTTCTTGATCTCGGCGATCGCCAGCGCCGGGTTCAGGCCCTTCGGACAGGTCCGGGCGCAGTTCATGATGGTGTGGCAGCGGTACAGCTTGAACGGATCTTCCAGATCGTCCAGGCGCGCACCGGTGTCCTCGTCGCGCGAATCGATGATCCAGCGGTAGGCCTGCAGCAGGATCGCCGGGCCCAGGTAACGCTCGCCGTTCCACCAGTAGCTCGGGCAGCTGGTCGAGCAGCACGCGCACAGGATGCACTCGTACAGACCATCGAGCTTCTTGCGGTCTTCCGGCGACTGCAGACGCTCACGGTCCGGCGGTGCCGGGGTCTGGGTGCGGATCCACGGCTTGATCGAGGCGTACTGCGCGTAGAAGTGGGTCAGGTCCGGAACCAGATCCTTGACCACGTTCATGTGCGGCAGCGGGTAGATCGGCACTTCCTTCTTGCCGCAGTCCGAGATGGCTCGGGTGCAGGCCAGGGTGTTGGTGCCGTCGATGTTCATCGCGCACGAACCACAGATGCCTTCGCGGCACGAGCGGCGGAAGGTCAGGGTCGGGTCGACCTCGTTCTTGATCTTGATCAGCGCGTCCAGGACCATCGGGCCGCAGGCGTCCAGATCGACGTCATAGGTGTCGGTGCGCGGATTGCTGTCGTCGTCCGGACTCCAGCGGTAGATCTTGAAGGTGCGCACGTTCTTGCCGCCGGTCTTGGCGGGGAAGTGCTTGCCCTTCGTGATCTTGGAATTCTTGGGGAGTGAAAACTCGGCCATGGCTGCTCTCGTTGGCTCAGGCGGCCCGCGCCCGGGGGCGCGGATTGCATGTTAGGCGGGGTCGGATCAGTACACGCGCGGCTTCGGCGGCACCACGGACACGTCATCAGTCAACGTGTACATGTGCACCGGACGGTAGTCGAAGCTGCACTTGCCCTTCTCGTCCACGCTGACCAGGGTGTGCTTCTGCCAATTGACGTCGTCGCGGTCCGGGAAGTCCTCGTGCGCGTGTGCGCCGCGGCTTTCCTTGCGCTGCTCGGCCGAGTTGATCGTCGCCACTGCATTCAGCAGCAGGTTGTTCAGCTCGTAGGTCTCGATCAGGTCCGAGTTCCAGACCAGCGAACGGTCGGAGACCTTCACGTCCTGGAACGAGTCGAAGATCTTGTCCATCTTCTCGCAGCCTTCCTTCAGCGTCTGGCTGGTACGGAAGACCGCCGCGTCGGCCTGCATGGTGCGCTGCATGCGATCGCGGATGACCGAAGTCGGGGTATCGCCGTTGGCGTGACGCAGCTTGTCCAGCAGGCCCAGCGCCTTGTCGCAGGCGTCGGCCGGCAGGGTCTTGTGCGCCGCGCCCGGGGTGATCGTCGCCGCGCAACGGTTGGCCACCGCACGCCCGAACACCACCAGGTCCAGCAGCGAATTCGAACCCAGGCGGTTGGCACCGTGCACCGAAACGCAGGCCGCTTCGCCGATGGCGTACAGGCCCGGCACGACCGCATCGGGGTTCTCGCCGTCCTTGCGCACCACTTCACCGTGGTAGTTGGTCGGGATGCCGCCCATGTTGTAGTGCACGGTCGGAATCACCGGGATCGGCTGCTTGTGCACGTCGACGCCGGCGAAGATGCGCGCGCTCTCGGCGATGCCCGGCAGCTTGTCGTCGATCACGCCCGGGCCGAGGTGGGTCAGGTCGAGCAGGATGTGGTCCTTGTGCTCGCCCACGCCACGGCCTTCGCGGATCTCGATGGTCATCGAACGGCTGACCACGTCGCGCGAAGCCAGGTCCTTGTAGTGCGGTGCGTAACGCTCCATGAAGCGCTCGCCGCTGCTGTTGCGCAGGATGCCGCCTTCACCGCGGACACCCTCGGTGATCAGGCAGCCGGCGCCGTAGATGCCGGTCGGATGGAACTGCACGAACTCCATGTCCTGCATGGCGATGCCGGCGCGCATGGCCAGGCCGCCACCGTCGCCSGTGCAGGTGTGSGCCGAGGTGGCSSWGAAGTAGGCSCGRCCGTAGCCGCCGGTGGCCAGCACCACGCCCTGGGCGCGGAACAGGTGCAGCGTGCCGTCGGACATGTCCAGCGCCAGCACACCACGGCAGGCGCCTTCGTCATCGAAGATCAGGTCGAGTGCGAAGTACTCGATCATGAAGCGTGCGTCGTGCTTCAGCGACTGCTGGTACAGCGTGTGCAGCATCGCGTGGCCGGTACGGTCGGCCGCCGCGCAGGTACGCTGCGCCGCCGGGCCTTCGCCGTACTGGGTGGTCATGCCACCGAACGGACGCTGGTAGATCTTGCCTTCCGCGGTGCGGCTGAACGGCACGCCGTAGTGCTCGAGCTCGATGATCGCCGGAATCGCTTCACGGCACATGTACTCGATGGCGTCCTGGTCGCCCAGCCAGTCCGAACCCTTGATGGTGTCGAAGAAGTGGTAACGCCAGTCGTCCTCGCCCATGTTGCCGAGCGCGGCGGAGATACCGCCCTGGGCGGCAACGGTGTGCGAACGGGTCGGGAAGACCTTGGTCAGGCACACGGTCTGCAGGCCCTTGGCGGCCAGGCCGAACGTGGCACGCAGGCCGGCGCCGCCGGCGCCCACCACGACCATGTCGTACTTGTGTTCGGTAATCTTGTAAGCGGACATCTAGTCTGGATTCCTGTCTTGGCGCCTGGGCTCAGGCAACGCCGAGGGCGATGCGGCCCACCGCAAACACACTGACGATCATGCCGAGCACGGCAACGAACTTCACCGCGGTCTGCAGCACCAGGGCCAGCAGCGATTCGTGGATGTAGTCCTCCAGCACGACCTGCAGGCCGAGCTGGGCATGCCAGAACATGGCGATCAGCAGGCCGATCAGCGGAACGGCGTTCCACGGCTTGGCGATCGCGGCGGTGGCGGTCACGTAATCCGAGCCCAGCAGGCCCAGCACGAACACCAGGAACCAGATGCCCAGCACCACCAGCGCGGCGGCGGTCAGGCGCTGATGCACGAAGTGCTCGGTGCCGGTCTTGGCCGAACCGAGACCGCGCACGCCCTTCAACGGGGTACGGAACTTGCTCATGCGGCACCTCCGAACAGCACATAGGCCCACACGGCCAGGGTGATCAGCAGGCTGCCGATCACCGACATCCAGCTGCTGCGGATGAAGGTGGCAATGCGGAATCCGATCGCGAAGTCCTGCACGATATGGCGGATGCCATTGCACAGGTGATAGGCGAACGACCATGTCCACGCGAACAGGAACACGCGGCCATACCAGGCCCCGGCATGGCCGGTGAAGCAGTTCCAGGATTCGGGCCCCATCATCAGAGCCAACAGGCCTCCGGCGATGATGAGGGCACCAACAGACAGAAAGACGCCAGTGGCTCGATGCAGGATCGAGGTGGCCATCTGAATCTGCCAGCGATACACCTGAAGGTGCGGAGAAAGGGGACGTTGTCTGGYSGCCATTCGCTGGGCTCGTTGTCTCGGCTGGGCGGCAYAAKGCCGCGTTGGCTCAATGCTGATCAAAAATCGATGCAGCGTCCGTTTTTYTCCCARTCKCCATACCGCACCGGATCAAGTCCGCCGCGGCCACCGAATTCTTCTTCCACCTCTGGTTGTTCCACGGGCACAGGGACCGGGGGAACCAGCGGGGCTTCAGCTTCGGCGTCGGGAGTGGGGGTTGTTTGGCCTATCATGATGGGTCTCGCAACGCACAAATTTTAGACCTCGTTCACGTGCCTGACAACCTTCCCCCTGCTTTCGTCGCATATCCGCGCCTGCCCGGCCATCAATTGCTGAGCCTGCAGGGCGTGGATGCAGTGGCTTTTGCCCATGCCCAGTTCAGCAGCGACGTGACCGCCCTGCCCCTGCTGCACTGGCAGTGGAGCGCGTGGCTGAGCGCCAAGGGCCGCACCCTGGCGGTGTTCCAGCTGCTGCGGCTGGCCGATGACCATGTGCTGCTGGTGCTCGCCGACGGTGATGCCGATGCGATTGCGTCGCAACTGCAGCGCTTCGTGTTCCGCCGCAAAGTGAAACTGCAGGTGCATGCAGACCTGGCCGTGGCCGGTGCCTTTACTGCGCCGGAAGCCGCCGCTGGCGCCGCCATCGCGCTGGTCGGCAGTCAGGGTTGGGAGCTGGATCTGGGCAGCGACGCACTTCCCCGTACTTTGCGCATCGGCCCGGTCGAGGCCTTCCCGGCCAGCGACGGAGCCGAAGATGCCGCCTTCGCCCTGGCCTGGCGCCAGGCCGACCTGCGCTTTGGCCTGCCACGCTTGGCAGAGAGCCAGCGCGAGGTGTGGACCCCGCAGCAGCTGGGCCTGGACCGCCTCAATGGCTACAGCGTGAAGAAGGGCTGCTACCCCGGCCAGGAAATCGTCGCGCGCACCCATTTCCTCGGCAAGGCCAAGCGCGCGGTGCAGCTGCTGCATACCGCTGCACCTGCGCAGGCAGGCGATGGCGTGCAGCAGGACGGCGTCGCGCTCGGCACCCTGGCCAGCGTGGCCGGCGATCTGGCACTGGCTGTGCTGCCACTGGAGACCGGCGACAGCGAACTGCAGGTGGGCAACGCGGTCGCGCAGCGGATGCCGCTGCTGGACGGCCTGGCGCGCTGAGGCGCCCGCCGGGCATGGCCCGGCGCTACCACTGGCCTGGCGGGTGCGGACCGTTGGTCCGCACGCCTTCGGCGAAGGAAGGTAGTGCCGGCCACTGGCCGGCAACCACGCCGGGTTGAGGTTGCCGGCCAGCGGCCGGCACTACCGGTTACAGGCGCTCGCCGGTTTCCGGGTTGAAGAAATGCAGGCCCTGCGGGTGGATCGCCACCCGGATGTCCTCGCCCACGCCCGGCAGCGACTGCGGCGCCACGCGCATGGTCAGCGCGTGCTGGCCGCTGCTCATGTTGACGAAGATCTCGTTGCCGACCGGCTCGATGCCTTCGATGCGCGCGGTGAACGCATGCGTGTCTTCGCTGCCTGCCGGCTGCAGGTGCTCGGGACGCACGCCCACGGCGATCGGCTTCTGCAGCCACGCCGGATCGATCGTCGCCTGCCCCAGCGGGGCACGCCACTGGCCATCGACCACGGTCACGCCACCGGCGTCGCCCTGCAGCGTGCCGCGCAGCACGTTCATCGCCGGGCTGCCGAGGAAGCCGGCCACGAACAGGTTGGCCGGGCGGTCGTACAGCGCCATCGGCGTATCGATCTGCTGGATGATRCCGTCCTTCAGCACCACGATGCGCTGGCCCAGGGTCATCGCCTCGACCTGATCGTGGGTCACGTAGATCATGGTGGTGCCCAGCTTGCGGTGCAGCTGCGCGATCTCGGTGCGCACGCTGTGGCGCAGTTTGGCATCCAGGTTGGACAGCGGCTCGTCCAGCAGGAACACCGCCGGCTCACGCACCAGCGCAYGGCCCAATGCAACGCGCTGGCGCTGGCCACCGGACATCGCCTTGGGCAACTTGTCCATCATGTCGGTCAGCCCCAGCGTCTGCGCGGCTTCGCTGATGCGCTTGTCGATGGTCGCCTTGTCGTGCCCGCGCAGCTTCAGGCCAAAGGCCAGGTTCTCGGCCACGGTCATGTGCGGATACAGCGCATAACTCTGGAACACCATCGCGATGTCGCGGTCCTTCGGCGCCACGTCGTTGACCACGCGATCACCGATGGTCAACGTGCCGCCGCTGATCTCTTCCAGCCCGGCCACCATCCGCAACAGGGTCGACTTGCCACACCCCGACGGACCAACCAGCACCATCAACTCGCCGTCGGCGACCTCGAAGGTGGCGTCCTTCACTGCAACCTGGCCGTTGTCGTAGACCTTGCGCACACCCTGCAACTGCACTTTTGCCATTTCACTCATCCAGTCCGCCCGACGCCGGGCTGTCTTTTGGGACTGCCTCGGCCCTCCCGATGGCAGTGATGATTGCGCGGTTGCCGCATGACGGCGACCACTGCAATCGAATACAGTTGCCCATTCTGCCATGTAAACGTTTTCACGTGGCACTATCCGACAGTCGGTGCGCGCCGACCTGCATCGTCGACCGAACGAAGGGTTGCCGCTGTAGTGGTTTCGATTGGAACGGTGCTCCGRCAAGCCGGAAAACCGATCCAGATGAGCCTCGGACAGGCAGTTGCGCGGATGTCCCCCGAACCCAGCCATGAAGCGATTGACAACGATGTCACCCGGATCTGAAACTCGAGCGATGCACGACACACTCTTCCTGTTTGGTGCCACAGGTGATCTGGCCCAGCGCTACCTGTTCCCTTCGCTGCTGCGCCTGCTCGGCGACGGCCTGCTGCCGGAGGATTTCCGCATCCGTGCGCTGGCCCTGTCGGGCCACGACACCGAAGCCTTCCATGACATCCTGCGCCCGCGCCTGCAGCAGGCCATGCCGATGGCCAGCCAGGAGGACATCGCCTCCCTGCTGCGCCGCATCGACTACCGCTCGGTGGACCTGCGCGACGTCGACTCGGTCGCCGCTGCCGTGTCCGACCTGGTCGACCGCCGCTGCGTGAGCTACCTGGCGATCCCGCCGGGCCTGTACATCTCCACCTGCGAGGGCCTGGCCAAGGGCGGCGCGCTGGCCGCACCCGCGCGCCTGATGCTGGAGAAGCCGATCGGCAGCGACAGCGAAAGCGCCGAGGAGATCATCACCACCATCGGCCAGTGGATCGACGAAGACCGCGTGTTCCGCCTCGATCACTACCTGGGCAAGGCAGCGGTACAGAACCTGATCGCGCTGCGCTTCGGCAACACGCTGCTGGAAGCGGTGTGGAACCGCAATTACATCGAATCGGTGCACATCCTGGTCGCCGAAAGCGAAGGCGTGGATGGCCGCGATGCCTACTACGCGCGCTCCGGCGCCCTGCGCGACATGGTGCAGAGCCACATCCTGCAGCTGCTGTGCATGGTGGCGATGGAGCCGCCGGCGTCACTGGAAGCCGACCGCATCCGCGATGAGAAGGTCAAGGTGCTGCGCGCACTGCGCCCGCTGGATGCCAAGCACGCCGCGCGTGACAGCGTGCGCGGCCGCTATACCGCCGGCAGCATCAACGGCCAGCCCGCACAGGCCTACCAGCCGCCGGAAGGCAGCGACGTGGAAACCTTCGCCGGTGTCACCGCGCACATCGACAACTGGCGCTGGAGCGGCGTGCCGTTCCACCTGGTCACCGGCAAGCGCCTGCCCGAGCGCACCACCCGCGTGGTGGTGACACTCAAGCCGGTCACGCATTGGTTGTTCGAGCGTCCGCAGCGTGCGCAGGCCGCACCGAACCGCCTGGTTTTCCAGCTGCAGCCGCAGGAGAACATCGAACTGGGCCTGATGAGCAGCCTGGCCGGGCCGGAATGGGGCGCGCTGGAACTGCAGCCGCTGGAGCTGGAGCTGTCGGTGCCGACCGGCCTGCATCGCCGTATCGCCTACGAGCGCCTGTTCCTGGACGCGTTCAACGGCAACCACACCCTGTTCGTGCGCGATGACGAAGTGCGTGCCGCCTGGGCCTGGATCGACAGCGTTGCCGATGCCTGGAAGGCGGCCAACCTGCCGCTGGAACCCTACCCTGCCGGCCAGTGGGGCCCGGCCAACGCGGTCGACTTCCTGCCGCAGGGCGTGGATGCGCCAGATAGCGGAGCGTCGGAATGAGTGCCAGCTCGCAGCCCGTGCTGGTCGCCGACATCGGTGGCACCAATGCCCGCTTCGCCCTTGCCGACACCTCGCAGGACGCCCCGCTGCTGAAAGAGAGCATCCGCGAGTACGCCGTGGCGGAGTTCCCGTCGCTGGGTGATGCCGCGCGCCACCATCTGGAGCAGATCGGCGCCACCGCAAGCCGTGGCGTGTTCGCAGTCGCCGGTCGTGTCGATGGTGACGAAGCCCGCATCACCAACCATCCGTGGGTGATCTCGCGCAGCCGCACGGCCGCGATGCTTGGTTTCAACGAACTGCACCTGATCAACGACTTCGCCGCGCAGGCGATGGCGATTTCGCTGCTGCAACCCGATGACGTGGTCCAGGTCGGCGGTGCCGCCTGGGTTCCGGGCAAGCCGGGTCAGCCGCGCAACTACGCAGTGATCGGCCCAGGTACCGGCCTCGGCGTCGGCGGCCTGATCCTTCGCCACGGCCGCTGTTACCCGCTGGAAACCGAGGGCGGCCATGTCAGCTTCCCGCCGGGAACGCCGGAAGAGATCCGCATCCTGGAGATCCTGTCCGAGCAGTTCGGGCGCGTCTCCAACGAGCGGCTGATCTGCGGCCCCGGCCTGGTCAACATCCATCGCGCAATCTGCGAGATGGCGGGTATCGACCCGGGCCAGCTGCAACCGGTGGACGTGACCGCCCGCGCCCTGCACGGCGATCCACAGGCGATGCGTACCGTGGATGTGTTCTGCGCGGTGTTCGGCGCCATTGCCGGTGATCTGGTGCTGACCCAGGGCGCCTGGGATGGTGTGTTCCTGACCGGTGGGCTGACTCCGAAGATGCTCGATTCATTGCAGCACTCCGGTTTCCGCCAGCGCTTCGAACACAAGGGCCGGTTCTCTTCGATCATGGCGCGGGTGCCGTCGCTGGCCGTGATGCATCCCCACGCCGGACTGCTGGGCGCCGCTGCCTATGCTGCCGACGCCGAACGTGACGCACCAGGAGTTGCCGCATGACCCCCATCTTCCAGGACGACCGTATCGACTTCATCAACCACGGCGATGCCGATGGCTGGATCGAGGCGGTTGCAGCCGAAATGGCGCAGGCGATCAACCACGACATCACCGAACTGGGCCGCGCACGCATCCTGCTGTCCGGCGGTACTACGCCGGCACCGGTGTACCAGGCGCTGGCCGAGCTGGACGTGCATTGGGACCGCGTTGAAGTGAGCCTGGCCGACGAGCGCTGGTTGTCGCCGCAGGATCGCGACAGCAATGCATGGCTGGTGCGCGAGAACCTGCTCACGCGTGCCGAAGGTGCGCACTTCGATCCGCTGGTGCGGATCGGCAAGCCGCTGCCCGAATGCGTGTACACCGCCAACCTGCAGGCCCAGCACAGCCAGGCGCCAAGCCTGGTCGCACTGGGCATGGGCAACGACGGCCATACCGCCTCGCTGTTCCCGGGCTCGAAGGACCTGACCCGCGCGCTGGAAAGCACCCTGCCGTACGCCGCACTGGATGCCACCGGATGCCCCGGTGCCAACCAGTGGCCGCTGCGCATCACCCTGACCCCGCGCGGCCTCGGCCAGTGCCGCCAGCGCCTGCTGCTGCTGCGCGGCAAGCAGAAGCTGCAGGTGCTGCGCCAGGCATTGGACAGCAACGACCCGCAGCAGTATCCGATCCTCAACGCAATCAACCTGGAAGGCGCGCGCCTGCGCGTCCACTGGGCTGATTGATGTCGGCGGCGGCGCCCTGCTGCCGCTTGCCTCTCGCCACCTCGAACGCCGGTAGCCAATGAGCCTCCATCCGCAACTGCAAGCCATCACTGAGCGCGTCATCCGCCGCAGCGCCGCTTCGCGCGCCGCCTATCTGGCAGCGATCGACGCCTCCCTGCGCGATGGCCCGTTCCGCAGCCGCCTSAGCTGCGGCAACCTCGCCCACGGYTTCGCCGCCTGTGGTGGCACCGACAAGAGCCGCCTGCGCGGCGGCGTGACGGCCAACCTGGGCATCATCACCGCCTACAACGACATGCTGTCAGCGCACCAGCCGTTCGAGACCTATCCCGAACAGATCCGTGCGGTGGCCCGCGAACTGGGCGCGACGGCACAGGTGGCCGGCGCTGTGCCGGCGATGTGCGACGGCGTCACCCAAGGCCGTGGCGGCATGGAGCTGTCGCTGTTCTCGCGCGATGTCATTGCCCAGGCCACCGCGATCGGACTCAGCCACGACATGTTCGATACCACCGTGTACCTCGGTGTGTGCGACAAGATCGTGCCGGGCCTGCTGATCGGCGCCCTCGCCTTCGGCCACCTTCCGGCGGTGTTCGTGCCGGCAGGCCCGATGACGCCGGGCATTCCCAACAAGCAGAAGGCCGAAGTGCGCGAGCGCTACGCCGCCGGCGAAGCCACCCGCGAAGAACTGCTGGAAGCCGAATCGGCGTCCTACCACGGCGCGGGCACCTGCACCTTCTACGGCACCGCCAATTCCAACCAGGTGCTGCTGGAAGCGATGGGCGTGCAGTTGCCGGGCGCATCGTTCGTCAATCCGGACACGGCGCTGCGCGATGCACTGACCCGCGAAGCCACCGAGCGCGCACTGGACATCACCGCGCTGGGCGACGACTTCCGTCCGCTGGGCCGGATCATCGACGAGCGCGCGATCATCAACGCGATCATCGCGCTGATGGCCACCGGCGGCTCGACCAACCACACCATCCACTGGATCGCGGTGGCACGTGCGGCCGGCATCGTGCTGACCTGGGACGACTTCGACGAGCTGTCGCAGCTGATCCCGCTGCTGGCGCGCGTCTATCCGAACGGCGAGGCCGACGTGAACCGCTTCGCTGCAGCGGGTGGCCCGGCGTTCGTGTTCGGTGAACTGATCAAGGCCGGCCTGATGCATGGCGACCTGGTCAGCGTTGCCCGTGGCGGCATGGCCGACTACGCGCGCGAGCCGCAGCTGCGCGATGGCAAGCTGGTGTACCTGCCGGGCCTGGAAYGCAGCGCCGATGAAGAAGTGGTGCGCGGTGTCGACAACCCGTTCGAGAGCCAGGGCGGCCTGCGCCTGCTGCGCGGCAACCTGGGCAAGTCGCTGATCAAATTGTCGGCAGTGAAGCCGCAGTACCGCACCATCGAAGCGCCGGCCGTGGTGGTTGATGCGCCGCAGGTGCTGAACAAGCTGCACGCCGGCGGCCTGCTGCCCGAGCATTTCGTGGCGGTGGTGCGTTATCAGGGGCCGCGTGCGAACGGCATGCCGGAACTGCATTCGCTGGCGCCGCTGCTGGGCCTGCTGCAGAACCAGGGCCGGCGCGTGGCGTTGGTCACCGATGGTCGCCTGTCTGGTGCGTCGGGCAAGATTCCCGCCGCCATCCACGTGACGCCGGAAGCTGCACGCGGCGGTCCGCTGGGCAAGGTGCGCGAGGGCGACATCATCCGCCTGGATGGTGAGGCCGGCACGCTTGAAGTGCTGGTGGACGCAGCCGAATGGGCCGCGCGTACACATGCGCCGAATACGGCGCCGGCCGCCAATGACCTGGGCCGCAACCTGTTCGCGATCAACCGGCGCGTGGTGGGTCCGGCCGATCAGGGCGCGATCTCGATTTCGTGCGGTCCGGCGGCGGCTGACGGTGGGCCGTGGGACTACGACGCGGAGTATGAGCTGGGGCACGATGCTGCTGCGGCGGCGGCGCCGCATGAGGCGAAGGACGCCTGAGGGATTGAAGCGCGTTGCGGGTATGTGGCGGCGGTTGGTTTCCAGGGGGCGGCGAAGGGCAGGCCGTCGCCAGGACACGCCGTAAATACATCCCTGTAGGCTCGATCGCGCCATCCATGGCGCGAACGGTCCTGGCGACGCCCTGCCCTCCGCCGCATCACAGTTTCCGGCGCCGATACGCCGCGAAGTGATCATTGAAAGCACAACTAGAGCGAAAGCAAAGGCAGAAGCAGAGCTATGGGTATCGAACAACATCAGGTGCGGGCGGCGGAGTTGTTGCATGCGGCCGGCATCCTGCCGGTGGTGACGATTCATACGCTGGACCAGGCACGTGCGGTCAGCGCGGCGCTGCTGGAAGGCGGATTGCCGGCGATCGAGCTGACGCTGCGTACGCCGGTGGCGATGGAAGCGCTGGCGATGCTCAAGCGTGAGCTGCCGGATGTGGTGGTCGGCGCCGGTACGGTGCTGACGGTGGAGCAGATGCAGCAGTCGATCGATGCGGGCGCCGATTTCCTGGTGACCCCGGGCACGCCGCCGGCGCTGGCCGATGCGTTGGCTGCGGCACCGCTGCCGGTGGTACCGGGTGCGGCGACGCCGACCGAACTGCTGGCGCTCTACGCGCGCGGTTTCCGCGTGTGCAAGCTGTTCCCGGCCACGGCCGTGGGCGGCCTGGCGATGATCAAGGGCGTAGCCGGCCCGATCGCCGACCTCAAGCTGTGCCCGACCGGTGGCATTACCGAGAACACCGCCGCCGAGTACCTGGAGCAGAAGAATGTGGTCTGCATCGGTGGATCGTGGATGGTGCCGGGCAGCTGGATCGAGGCCGGCCAGTGGGACAAGGTGCGCGAAAGCGCCGCGCAGGCCGCAAAGATCGTCAAGCGCGTACGCGGCAACTGACGCACTGCGGGGTCAGAGCCGACCCCAAGCGCGCAAAGCGCGCGACCCGCTCCTTCCGTTCCCTTCTTCATTCCGCGGTGGCAGCGCACGGAACCTGTCCGTGGCCCTGCGGAGGGATCGCGCAGGGGCGTAAGCGCCATGGATGGCGCGCCCGAGCCTCCAGGGATGGATTCACGGCGTCCCCTGCGCGATCCCTCCGCAGGGCCAACCCCACGAACTCCGTCCCACCACCGCGAGGGGTTCAGCCGTTGGCCGAAACCCTTACAGCGGCCGTGCCGGATCCACCAGCCCGTACTGGCTGGCCATCCGCGCCAACGCGATGTTGTCGTGGATTCCCATCTTCTCGAACAACCGCGCCTTGTGCGTGTTGACCGTCTTCGCGCTCAGGCTCAGACGACGGGCGATATCTTCCTGGCGCAGGCCCTGGGTCAGCAGCAATGCCACTTCCAGCTCACGCGGCGACAGGTTGTCGAACGGCGAGCCGTTGCCTTCCACGGTGGACAACGCCAGGTTCTGCGCGATGCTCGTGCCCAGGTAACGTCGTCCGGCGGCCACGTCGCGCACCGCACGCAGCAGTTCCTGYGCATCGCAGCCCTTGCCGATGTARCCGGMGGCRCCGGCYTCGAGCAGGCGCTTGGGCAKCGGRCCGTCTTCSAGCACCGASACGATCACCACCCGCGTGCTGCGGTGGCCACGGACGATGCGCTCGGTTACTTCCATCCCGCTTACGCCGGGCAGGTGCAGATCACACAGCACCACGTCCGGTTGCAGCTGGCGGATCGCGGGCAGCGCGTCTTCGCCCGTTTCGGCCTCGCCCACCACTTCAATGTCGGTTTCACTCGACAGTATCATTTTCATCCCGGTGCGGACCAACGCATGGTCATCCACCAGGTAGACTCGAATCGTCATTCACGTACCTCTTCGAATGCGGCCAATACGGGTCAACCTAGGCAGGAGCACCTGACCACTGCAAGCGCGGATGTTGCGCAATTCCGGCGTTCTGCCTTGCGCATCACATTCTTCACGCACTGATCGTGCCCCTTGCCCTGCAGAACCCGTTACAACGAAACAACCCGTCCCTCAGGTAGACGCCCTTGGGAGGGCATCCACGTCACTCCCCTTGCGTGATCGCTTCGCTGGCCGTCGCTGGCGGCGAACCGTGCCGTCGCCATGGATGACGACGGCTGAACATGACCAGATAGCACCCTACCACCCAAACCAGCGCGGCACACCACCCGGCGAGGATGTCCGAGGGGTAATGCACCCCCAGATAGACCCGGGAAACGCTTACCAGCAGGCTGAACGACGGCGCCAGCAGCAGCACCGGCCAGCGCCAGCGGGTATTCCAGGCCAGCAGCACCAGGGTGACCGCCAGGGTCATCGAGCCCATCGCGTGGCCACTGGGGAAACTGAACGTGGATTCCGGCGCGATCGATTCCCACAAGCTGGGCCGGTCGCGCTGGAAGAAGTGCTTGCTGCCCATGTTGAGCAGCGCCGACCCTACGAAGCTCACCGCCACGAAGGTCGCTTCACGCCAACGCCGGTGCCAGGCCAGTGCACCGACAATCAGCACATCGGCCGGGATCAGGAACCACTCGTAGCCCAGCTTCGACAGCAGCACGAACACGTGGTCCAGCCACGGCGAATGCAGGCCGTGCATCTGCCACAGCAGCGGCGCATCGAAATGGAAGGATTCGAACTCGTGCACCTCGTCGGCCAGGGCGACGAATCCGGCCAGCGGCAGCAGCACGCCGGCAAACAGCAGCAGCAGCCGCCAGGCATTGCGCGCCATCCAGTGGCGGAAGCCGGAGGCGGGCTCCGGTGCAGCGAGGATCGTCGGCTTACCCGGCGCTTCGGACATAGGTGCGTTCAACGTAATCATCGATCAGGGCGACAAATTCCTGGGCGATGTTCTCGCCACGCAGGGTCACCTTCTTCTCGCCATCGACGAACACTGGTGCCGACGGTGCTTCACCGGTGCCCGGCAGCGAGATGCCGATGTTGGCATGCCGCGACTCACCCGGCCCGTTGACCACGCAGCCCATCACCGCCAGGGTCATGTTCTCCGCACCCGGGTGCTGGATCTTCCACAGCGGCATCTTTTCGCGCACGTGGTTCTGCACCACCTTGGCCAGCTCCTGGAAGAATTCCGAGGTGGTACGGCCGCAGCCCGGGCACGCCGTGACCAGCGGAGTGAAGGCGCGCTGGCCGGTGGTCTGCAGCAGTTCCTGGGCGACGATCACTTCCTGCGTGCGCGACTGGCCCGGTTCGGGCGTCAGCGAAATGCGGATGGTGTCGCCGATGCCTTCCTGCAGCAGCACGCTGAGCGCCGCCGCCGAGGCGACGATGCCCTTGCTGCCGATACCGGCTTCGGTCAGGCCCAGATGCAGGGCAAAGTCCGAACGCTGGGCCAGGTCGCGGTAGACCGCGATCAGCTCCTGCACGCCGCTGACCTTGGCCGACAGGATGATGCGATCGCGCGGCAACCCCAGCTCGACGGCCTGCTCGGCCGAATCCAGTGCCGAACGGATCAGCGCCTCGCGCAGCACGCGGCCGGCGTCCCAGGGCTGTTCGCGGTGGTTGTTCTCGTCCATCAGCTTGGCCGCCAGGGCCTGGTCCAGCGAGCCCCAGTTGGCGCCGATGCGCACCGGCTTGTTGTAGCGGATGGCGAACTCGATCAGCTGCGCGAACTGCAGGTCCTTCTTCTTGCCGAAGCCTACGTTGCCCGGGTTGATGCGGTACTTGGCCAGTGCTTCGGCGCAGGCCGGCTCGGCCGTCAGCAGCTGGTGGCCGTTGTAGTGGAAGTCGCCGATCAGCGGCACGTCGATGCCCATCATCGCCAGCTTGTCGACGATGCGCGGGATCGCCGCGGCCGCTTCGACCGTGTTGACGGTCAGGCGCACCATTTCCGAGCCGGCACGCCAGAGCTCAGCGACCTGCTTGACGCTGGACGCCACATCGGACGTGTCGGTATTGGTCATCGACTGCACCACGACCGGCTTGCCACCGCCCACGGTGACTCCACCGATCTGGACCGCTTGGGTCAGGCGACGGGGCCAGGAAGTGGCATCGGAGGGGGCTGTAGGGCGGGTGACGGCGTCATGCATGCCGGCATTCTAACGCCCGCCCCGACCTTCCGGGTGTGTCGCATTCAGGCGACAGTCCGGCTGCGGCCGATTGTCGCAGGCAGCCGTCCCCGCGAACGCATACGATGGGCGCGAATGACCGGTCCCGACGCCCCGTTTCTCCGAACCCTGTGCAGCCTGCGCTGGTTGGCCGTGGCTGGCCAGGCGGCCACCATCCTGGTTGCGACCTGGGTGCTGGGGCTGCCCTTGCCGCAACTGCCGCTGTGGTCGGGCGTGGCCGTGCTCGCCGTATTCAACCTGTATACGCAGCTGCGCCCGGAGCCGGCCGATACCGCGCCGCTGACCGCCTTCGGCCACATCCTGGTGGACGTGATCATCCTCACCTGGATGGTCAGCTGGAGCGGCGGCATCGCCAATCCGTTCGGCTCGCTGTTCCTGATCCTGATCGCCCTGGCGGCCTTCGCCCTGCCCCTGCGCTGGGCACTGGCCGTGGCCAGCGCCTGCCTGCTGGGCTACGCCGCCAGCGGACTGTTCGGGCAACCGCTGCCGGCGGGCTATTTCAACGCACTGGACCTCAATCGCTGGGGCGTGATCGCCACCTTCCTGCTGTCCGCTGCGGTCGTACTGATCTTCTCTACCCGGCTGGCGATCGCGCTGCGCGAGCGCGAGCTGGAACTGTCGGCACTGCGCGAACGCTTCGCGCGCAACGAGGGCATCGTCGCCCTGGCCACGCATGCAGCCTCGGTGGCGCATGAACTGAACACGCCTCTGGCGACGATGACCCTGCTCGCCGACGACGTGGCCGAACGCAGCGAAGAACCGGAAGTGCGCGAGGACATGGAAACCCTGCGCGAACTGCTGGTGCAGTGCCGGGAGCGCGTGCTGGCCCTGGCCGCCCCGGCCTCCAATGACGGCCCCGGGCGCGCCCACTCCACGGCCCAGCAGGTGCTGGAGCAATGGCGGCTGGTGCGCCCGACCATCGACCTGCATCGCAACGACGACGCACCGCTGCGCCTGCCGCTGGACCCGGGCGTCGGCCACCTGCTGATGGTGCTGCTGAACAACGCTGCCGATGCCGGCGAGCAGGCCGGCCGTCCGCGCGTCGATCTCAGCCTGCGCATCGAAGGCGACGACCTGATCGGCGAAGTGCGCGACTACGGCCACGGCTTCAACGCCCGCGCCGCCGTGCTGCCGGGCAAGCTGTTCGGCAGCAGCAAGAGTGAAGGCATGGGCGTCGGTCTTGCCCTGTCCCATGCCACCATCGAACGCCTGGACGGCGAGATGTGGATGCGCCCGGCCCAAGGGGCCGGTAGCCGCGTCGGCTTCCGCCTGCCGCTGGCCCCCCGCGAGGAATGACCATGACTGCTTCCACCCTTGGCCTGCTGGTCGACGACGACGAACTCTACCTGCGCACCCTGCAGCGCAGCCTGGCCCGCAAAGGGCTGGAGACGCAGACCGCACAGGATGCCGCCAGCGCGCTGGCACTGGCCCGCCAGCATCCGCCGGCGTTCGCGCTGATCGACCTGAAGCTGGGCAGCGATTCCGGCTTGGCCCTGATACAGCCGCTGCGCGCCCTGCGCGCAGACATGCGGATCCTACTGGTGACCGGCTATGCCAGCATCGCCACCGCAGTGGAGGCGATCAAGCTGGGCGCCGACGACTACCTGCCGAAACCATCGACGGTGCCGATGATCCTGCRTGCGCTGGGCGAGGAAGACGATGGCCCCGCCGATGACGGCGAGATGGAAGTGCCCGATGCGATGACCCCGATCAGCCGCCTGCAGTGGGAACACATCCAGCAGGCGATGCATGAAACCGGCGGCAATGTGTCGGCGGCCGCGCGGCTGCTCGGCATGCACCGGCGTTCGCTGCAGCGCAAGCTGGCCAAGCGGCCGAGCCCGGAACGCGATCCGAGCCGGTGAAGCGTCGTCGTATTCGCCGGGCATGGCCCGTCGCTACCGGCATGACGAAGGGTAGCGCCGGGCCATGCCCGGCGGCATTCCCCGCCCGCGCTCAGCCCTTCAGCTGCGCCAGCAGCTCACGGGTCAGCGGATCATTGATCTGGACATCCTCGCCCTGCCTGGCCTCGGCGTCCACTTCTGCAATCCATTGATCCACCCCACCACGCATCAGATCAGCCCGACTGGGCAGGACGTCGCGCGCAGGGCTATACAGATCGAGCAGCAGTCGGTTGCGGGCCTCGACTGTCATGTCCGCGCCGCCAGACCGCTCGACGATGATGTCAGCGCGCGCCAGGCCCTGCTCATCCACGCACCGCTCGCCATGACGCAGCAGAACCAGCACCGGCACATCGGCGCCCTCCTGCACGGCTGCCTGCAGCCGGTCGTGTCCGTCCAGCACCACGTGTGCCTGCAGGCCACTGACCCACATCAGCAGCACCGGTGGCAGTGATCCTGCCCGGGCCTGCCTGGCCCAGGCCTTGACCCGCCCATCCGTGGCCAGTGACGGTGCCCGCAGCAGGACGGGAGGCAGGCATTCGCCGTGCGTCACGCTCGACCAGTCCAAGGTATCCACCGCCGGTCGGGCCAGCGCATCTGACGCGAACGTGAGCGGCATCCGCGCACGCTCCAGGCCATGCAGCGTCGGCTGCAGCAGCCATTCGCCCTGGGCCAGCGGAGATCGATCCGAACGGGTAAGGGCCTGTGCGAAATGACGTGCCCACGCTGCGGCAGTCCGCACCGGATCATCCGAATGCAACGCCCGCACCTCGGCAGCCGTGATCGGTGGAATGATCGCCGGCGAGGCCGGGGAGGCGCTGCGAAGCAGGTCCACGCCGAAATAGTCGGGCTCCACCCTCGCCCACAACATGGGGCGTTCCTCGGTGCCCACCCGTATCCGGTCCGGCGGGCAGACCGAAACCACAAGCGCAGGGCGCACGGGGGCCTGCACGGTCAGGTGCAGACCCGCCCACACCTCGGGCTGCCTTCGTCGAACGAGGTCGCGCCAGTGCATCGACGCACGCATCCGGCGCGCCGCGCTCAGCCCTTCAGCCGAGCCAGCAGCTCACGGGTCAGCGGATCATTGATCTGGACATCCTCGCCCTGCAGGGCCGGCAGCAGGCCACTGGCCAGCTGCTTGCCCAGTTCGACACCGAACTGGTCGAAAGCGTTGATGTTCCAGATCACCGACTGCACGTACACCGCGTGCTCGTACATCGCGATCAACGCGCCCAGCGCCTGCGGGGTGAGCGCGTCGAGCAGGATCATCGTGCTCGGGCGGCCGCCCGGGTAATCGCGGTGCGGATCGTCGCTGCCCTGGCCGTTGGCCAGTGCTTCGGTCTGCGCCAGCAGGTTGGCCATCAGCGCCTGGTGGTTGACCGTATACGGATCATCRTTGTGCACGCAGCCGATGAAATCGGCCGGGATGATGCTGGTGCCCTGGTGCAGCGCCTGGAAGAAGCTGTGCTGCACATCGGTGCCCGCACCGCCCCACCACACCGGCACGGTGTCGGTGGTGACCGGCTGGCCATCGCGCTGCACGCGCTTGCCCAGGCTTTCCATCACCAGCTGCTGCAGGTAGGCCGGCAGCAGCGCCAGGCGCTGGTCGTAGGTCATCACCGCATGTGTGGCGTAGCCCAGCAGATTGCGGTTCCAGATGTCGGTCAGGCCGTGCAGCACCGGCAGGTTGCGCTCCAACGGCGCGTCCAGTGCATGCGCATCCATCTGCGCGGCACCTTCCAGCAGCTGCTCGAAGCGCTCGAAGCCGATGGCCAGTGCGATCGGGAAACCGACGGCCGACCACAGCGAATAGCGGCCACCCACCCAGTCCCACATCGGCAGCACACGATCGGCGGCGATGGCGAAGGCCTTGGCGGCGCGTTCCGGATTGGCGCTGACCGCGTACAGACGGTCGCTGCCACCCAGCCAGTCATGCAGGATCTGGCCGTTGAGCAGGGTTTCCTGGGTACCAAAGGTCTTGGAAATGAGGATGCCGGCGGTCTTCGCCGGATCCAGCGTGGCCAGCGTGCGCTGCATGGCGGCGCCGTCCACGTTGGACACGAAATGCACGCGCAGGCGTGCGCCTGTGACCGGGCGCAGCGCATCGGCGACCAGTCGCGGGCCGAGATCGGAACCGCCAATGCCGACGCTGACCACATCGGTCACGCCGCTGTCTTCCAGCGCGCGCACCAGCACGCCCATGCGCTGGCGGATGCCGCGCGCGGTGGCATACGCCTCGGCCGCCACCGGCGCATCGACTACGTCACCGCGCAACGCAGTATGCAGCGCAGCGCGGCCTTCTGTCAGGTTGACCTGCTCGCCACGGAACAGGCGCGTGATGGCGCCGCCGACATCACGTTCGGCAGCCAGCGCCAACAGCGCCTGCAACGCTGCGGCATCGTATTTCTGCCGGGCGAAGTTGACATACAACGGACCGACCCGCAGCGCCAGGTCCTGTACACGGCCGGGTTCGGCGGCGAGCAGGCCGGGAATGCTTGCGCCCTTCAGGCGCTGGGCGTGGGAATGCAGCGAGTCGAATCCGTTGTTCGTTGTCATGCGGCCTGGGTCGGGATCGTGTCGTTGGTGTGGGAAATCTGGTTGTTGCCATCCACGTACACCAGCTTCGGCTTGAAGCTGTCGGCTTCCTGCTCGGTCATGCTGGCGAAGGCGGCAATGATGATGATGTCACCGACCTGCACGTGGCGCGCGGCGCCACCATTGAGCGAGACGACGCCGCTGCCGGCTTCGGCGCGGATCGCATAGGTCGAGAAGCGCGCACCGTTGGTCACGTCCCAGATGTGCACCTGCTCGAACTCACGGATGCCGGTGGCAGCCAGCAGGTTGTCATCGATGGCGATCGAGCCTTCGTAGTTCAGCTCGGAATGGGTGACGGTGGCGCGGTGGATCTTGGTCTTGAGCAGGGACAGGTGCATGGGGGCGCTGCAACGGCAAAGGAAAGAGCGGATTCTAGCACCCACGCGGCAGCGGTCAGGTAGCGGCCGCAGGATGCTGAAGACCGTTCAGCCGGTGCGCTGCTGCGCGCCCGGCGATGGCGCCGCGGCACCGGCCAGCACGGCCCGGAACACGGCATGGAACGCCAGTCCGGCCATCAGGCCGAATCCGGCCGCCACCAGTACCGAGAAGGCATAGCTGGCCCAGTCGAAGTTGCCCGCAGAGGACAGCTGGCTCATAAGAGCACCGCCAGAGCCGTCGGGCCAGGCACAGGTGGCCATGGCCAGCGCGCCCAGCCCTGCCCCGACCAGCGCGAACCACACCCAGCGCAGGCGGCCGGAAGACAGCAGGATCAGGCCCATCGGCAGCAGCACCGCCACGGCGTGGGCGAAGGCCAGTACGAACATCAAGGCGGCCGCCAGCGCGGCCGTGGCCACTTCCTGGCCGAGACTGAGACCGGCAATCAGGCCACCGATCACCAGCGAAGGCAGCAGCGCGGCGGCGAACACCGCCAGGATCGCCGCCACGGCGCGGCGGCCGGGGCTGGCTGGAAACGAGGTCATATCGGCAGGTCATCCTTGTCCGGCGAACACGGGCGCCCACTGCGGGCGCCCTGCACAACCGCGCGGGGCGGTTCAGAACTCCAGGTTGTCGATCAACCGGGTGGTGCCCAGGCGCGCGGCGATCAGGGCCACGCGGCCGCCACCATCGAAACTCGGCTCGGCCAGCTCCGGAGTGCGCAGTACCGCGTAATCCACCTGGAAGCCCGCTGCCTGCAGCGCAGCGACGGCGTCGGCCTCGATGCGTTCACGCGCGTGCCCGGCCACATAGCCTTCGCGCATGCCCAGCAGGGTGCGGTGAAGGGTGGTCGCCAAGGGGCGCTGCTCGGCGCTGAGGTATTGGTTGYGCGAGCTCTTGGCCAGGCCATCCTCATCGCGCACGATCTCGGCACCGACGATCTGGATCGGGAACGACAGCTCGGCCACCATCTGCTTGATGACCGCCAGCTGCTGGTAGTCCTTGCGGCCGAACACGGCCACATCCGGCTGTACCTGCAGGAACAGCCGCGCCACCACCGTGCACACGCCATCGAAATGGCCCGGGCGGCTGGCGCCTTCCAGCACCTCGCTGACGCCAGGCGCATGCATCTGCGTGGTCTTGTCCACGCCCAGCGGGTACATCGCTTCGACGCTGGGCAGCCACACCGCATCGCAGCCCACCTGCTCCAGCCCGGCCACATCGGCTTCGGGGGTGCGCGGATAGCGGCTGAAATCCTCGTTCGGCCCGAACTGTGTCGGGTTGACGAAGATGCTGGCCACCACCTTGTCGGCGTACTGCTTTGCCAGGGTGACCAGCGCGTGGTGCCCGCCGTGCAGGTTGCCCATGGTCGGCACCAGCGCCACGCGCAGGCCCTCGCCCTTCCACTGCGCGATCTGCGCGCGCAGCGCACCGAGTTCGTTGAAGGTCTGGATCATTGGGCGTACGCGTGTTCTTCGTCGGGGAAGCTGCCATCGCGCACGGCATCGGCGTAGGCACGGGTGGCGCCGGCCACCGAACCGCCTTCAGCCAGGAAGTCCTTGACGAACTTCGGGCGACGGTGGCCGCTGTCCAGGCCGAGGAAATCGTGCAGCACCAGCACCTGGCCGTCGCACTGCGGACCGGCACCGATACCGATGGTCGGCACCGGCACCGCGGCGGTGACGGCAGCAGCAACCGGGGTCGGCACGCATTCGAGCACCATGATGCTGGCACCGGCTTCAGCCACGGCCTTGGCATCGTCCACCAGCTGGCGCGCGGCATCGCCACGGCCCTGGATCTTGAAGCCACCCAGGCGCAGCACCGACTGCGGGGTCAGGCCCAGGTGCGAACAGACCGGGATCTCGCGCTCGACCAGGTAGCGGATGATGTCGACCTTGAAGCCGGCCCCTTCGATCTTGACCATCTCCGCACCCGCCTGCAGCAGCTGCAGCGAAGCATCCAGCGCGCGTTCCGGGGTGGCATCGGCGCCGAACGGCAGGTCGGCGATCAGCAGCGCACGCTGCAGCACGCGGGCGACTGCGCGGGTGTGATAGACCATGTCGGCGACGGTCACCGGCAGGGTCGAATCGTGCCCCTGCACGACCATGCCCAGCGAATCGCCGATCAGGATCAGGTCGACGCCATTGGCATCGAAGGTGCGGGCGAAGCCTGCGTCGTAGGCGGTCAACATGACCAGCTTCTGGCCATTGCGCTTGGCCTCGGCCAGGGCGGGAACGGTCCAGGGCTTGCTGTCTGCGTGGGTGCTCATGTGCTGATAACCGGGGGAGATAACCCGGGCATTATCACCCTAACGGCGCGATCCCGCAGGCATCCACCCGCATCACTGCATCCCGTACGCGACCGTGGCCGGGAATGGCCAGATCGGCGGCGATTTCGGCCAATGGCACCAACACGAACGCACGCTCGTGCAGGTAGGGATGCGGCACCTTCAGCTCGGGCAGGTCCAGCACCTGCTCGCCGAACAGCAGCAGGTCCAGATCCAGCGCACGCGGCCCCCAGTGCACGGCGGGGTCGCGTACGCGGCCGAAGCGCTGCTCCAGCGCGAGCAGGGCCTGCAGCAGCTCGACGGCGGGCAGATCGGTGTCGACCGAGGCCACTGCGTTGACAAAGGGTGGCTGGTCCTCGTTGCCCCATGCCGGCGTCGCGTACAACCGCGACGCCTGCGTCAGCCGGGTTCCGGGCAGCTCGTCCAGCGCGGCAATGGCCGCGCGGACGGTGTTGGCTGCGTCGCCAAGATTGGCACCCAGCCCGATCCAGGCACCGGTCATGGATTACTCGGCAGCACCGGCAGCTGCGCCATCGGGACGACGACGGCGACGACGACGCTTGCGCGGCGCTCCACCCTCCTCATCGCCGGCATCGCTGTGCAGGGAATCCAGCGACGAATCCAGCTCATGCCCGGACTGCGCCTGCGCTTCGCGCCAGAACGCGACGTCGGCTTCGTGCTCTGCCGATGCCACCTGGCGCAGGGCCAGGAAATCGAAGGCGGCACGGAAACGGGGGTGGCTGAGCGTGCGCATCACGCGCTTGCGCTGGCGCGAACTGAAGCGCGCCTGCAGCAGCCAGATCTCCTGCATCGGCAGCGAGAAACGGCGCGGCAATGCAATGGTGCTCAGCTGCTGCACGGTGACACGGTCGGCGGCACGACGCTGCGCCTCTTCCGGYGCCACGCCCTGCTTGAGCAGCGTTGCCTGTGCGCGGCAATACGCCGGCCACAGGAGCAGCGCGAACAGGAACGCCGGCGACACGGGCTCGTCATTGGCCACGCGTGCATCGGTGTTGGCCAGGCCCTCGACCAGCATGCGGCGCAGCGCGCCGGTGCGGTTCGACTTCAGCGCCTTGGCGCTTTCCGGGAACAGCACGTCGAACAGGCCGTAGCGTTCCAGTCCTTCGAAGCTGGCAACGCCATGYCCGGACAGGAACAGCTTCAGGACTTCCTCGAACAGGCGCGCCGGTGCGGCTTCGTTGAGCAGGCCGGCCAGCTGCGGGATCGGTGCGGCAGTGCCCTCTTCGATCTGGAAGCCGAGCTTGGCCGCCAGGCGGACCGCACGCAGCATGCGCACCGGGTCTTCCTGGTAACGCTGCACCGGGTCGCCGATGAGCTTCATCAGGCGTGCCTGCACGTCTTCGAAGCCGCCGGTGTAGTCACGCACCGAGAAGTCCTCGATGGCGTAATACAGGGCATTGCAGGTGAAGTCGCGGCGGATGGCGTCGTCTTCGATGCTGCCGTACACGTTGTCGCGCACGAGCATGCCGTTTTCCATTTCGCGGTCGCCGCTGCCGTCATCGATGTTGGCTCGGAAGGTGGCGACTTCGATGATCTCGCGGCCGAACACAACATGGGCCAGGCGGAAACGGCGGCCGATCAGGCGGCAGTTGCGGAACAACTGCTTGACCTGTTCGGGCGTGGCATCGGTGGCCACGTCGAAATCCTTGGGTTGGCCATTGACCAGCAGATCGCGCACTGCGCCGCCGACAAGGTAGGCGCCGAAGCCGGCATCGCGCAGTCGATAAAGCACGCGCAAAGCGTTCGGGCTGATGTCCTTGCGGGAGATCGTGTGCTGGTCGCGCGGGATGACGCGCAGGCTGAACGGTGATGTAGCAGAGGAAATGATGTTGGCGCTTCCGGTTGAAGTTTCGGGATTGCCCAATGGCATCGAGGTGCATATACTAGCGCTCCTGCACCGGCAGCGACACACTGCTCCCTTCGTCTAGTGGTTAGGACGTGGCCCTCTCAAGGCTAAAACAGGGGTTCGAGTCCCCTAGGGAGCACCAG
>NZ_JBFTOJ010000035.1:0-28680 GCF_056397905.1 Stenotrophomonas sp. 05L414_2 | reverse complement strand
TGTTGCAGCGGCAGGCCTTTCGCGTCGTTCATCTCAATCCGTGACCTGGCGCCGGARATTAAGTGGGAGTGGAGTAAGACGGAACTAATGCGGGTACGGCGGCACATTCTAGCGAGAAGCGCACCCCCCCCCCTACCCTCGATAAACATCCCTTATCGCTAGTCCGCGATCTCAGATGCACAACACTTCCCTGCCTGGCGCTTGCCAGAACCTAGCCCTATTTCGCAGCAGGAACAGGCGTCACACCCTTTCGCACAATCTCCAACCTCCCAACATCGCCAACAGGCACAAGCACGGCTGCTTTCCGCGCTGGGTGCCATAGCGCATAGCTATCACCAAGCCGACCAATCAGGCTAAGGCCGCCCTGCACCTTTCCRTCAACAGTCACAGCCGTCACGTGCTTGCCGCCCCCAGAGGAAACCGTCGCGGCACGCCCGGAACCAAGCATGCTTGACACTATCGAGACATAGACCAGCATTACCAAGGCATAGATCAGCCAAGGGGAATCCTTCACCGTCGCGGGCACCACCGGCGAAAGTTGCACGATCAGCGCACAGATGATTGTCAGAAGAAGCCGTATCAGAAGAGGCCACGTGTTCGACCACCAAAGCAGCAGCCCCAAGCCAGTGAAGAAAAGCAGCGGAAACAACCATGCGAACAGCTTGCTTTTGGCGCTGCCGCTCGTCACCTTTATCTCCACCCAGCCGCTAAACAGCAAGGCCACCAGCATGAGAAACAACACCATGCCGATGCCGGCCAGGCCAGCCAGGGCCAGTTCGCTCACGGCAACAAACTGAAAGGGATCAAGGCCAAAGTGGCCCCAGTACGCCTTCAGATAGAGCGCGCCTTGAATCAGGCCAAACGTGACGACAGCCGAACCCCAGCCAGCCACATCGGCCATCGTTAGCCCTTTTTGCGTACTTTCCATGTACTCCCCCTTTCAAGCGCCCCTGACGCATCCCGGATAGTGCCATGGCGGTAAGCGCGGCGTCAGCCACGCAGTGCACTCTGATTGCAGCGGACGGGCGCCCTGAAGGGCCATCAAGAGACTCGACCCGTCCATCCCTTTGTCGCGTCTGCCCTACTTCCGGCCAGAGCATGTCGGTACCGGCACGAAATATGCGGGCCAACCGCCACCGCCGGCAGCCCTTGCAGGCAAAGCCTCTAGCGCCCTTCCCCGCCATGCAACGATTCTGAAAACGTCGAAAGTGGTGACGGCATTGCCCTTACTGTATTGGCATCGCGCACTACCGGGCGTATTCCTTGCCATGCCACCGAAAACGGGTGGCCGGGATTCGAAACCCCGATTGTGTGGATGTTGTTTTGCGCTTGCCAGCCGGCACCGCCCTGCGCGGTGCCGGCTGGCAATCCGTCTGCCGGATATGGCGGGCGGTGCGTGGAGGCCTTGCGCCTACCCGGTCATCCACACACGGGGTTTCGAGCCACGCATCGTCCGCCACCTTTATCGGTGGCGGCTTCTGCCTGCACGCAAGGAGCCCTGCCATGACAACGCCCTACTCCCCTGCCCCACAGCCCATCCACGAGGCGCCCTCGGCCGGGCCTACCGTGGATCCCAATACCCTCATCGCGCTGCTGCACAGCATCGGCTCGGGCGTGGCCGCCAACGGCCAGCCCTGGCCAGAGCGGCATCAGCTGCGTGGCCGGCAGATGGCGCTGGCCGATGCCGACTGCTCGCTGACAGGCCTGCGCGTGGTGCTGGAAGTGCTGCTGGCCGCAGAACGCACCCGCCAGAATGGTGAGCCGGAGCAATACGTCGGCGACCGGGTGATGGAAGGACTGATCATGGCCGGGCTTGGGCTCGCAGCCCACGCAAGCGAACGGCTGCAGCCGGCAGAGTGAAGGATCACTTTGGTGGGGCCTGACATGAAGGTGCGCCACGGCGTGATGTGGGCGCTCTTTCTGGCGCTGGTCGTTGCAGTACAGATCCATTCGCCAGAGCCTGTTGAGCCGGAAGTGCTCGCGTACCGTGATGTACCCGATGAGACATTCTGGACGCTGCGCCGCCACGCGCTTCGATTCGCAGAGGCGCGGGCGCGGGAGGGTTTCGCGTTCCTGGAGGGGACGCCCGCTTCGGCTTCCTTCCAGATCCAGTGCAAGGGCGTGCCGGTGCTGCACGTGGAAAGGCAGCCGCCGCTTCTGCTGATCCGGGTTGCGCTGGGTACCGAGCATCGGGCGCCTGCGATCTTCCCCCTGCAGGCCTCGCTGCAATGGTCACTGGTGCCATTGAGCTATCTGGAGCAGGTGCTGTCTGGCGTGCAGGAGCCTACGCTGCAGGATCGGCTGCTGACGCTTGCTGGCGATGTGCCTGAGGATGGGCGGTGTGGCGTGCGGTAGTAGGACTACGGCCCCGGCGACGCCCTCACCTCACCCACCCTGCCCCAGCTCCCGCGCAAGGAAGGGCGCCGTCCTGCTGCCCTTGGCGCGCGCCACCTGCTGCGGCGTTCCCTTCGCCACGATGGTGCCGCCCGCAGCGCCTGCGCCAGGCCCGACGTCAATCACCCAGTCCGCCTGCACGACCGCGCGCATGTCATGCTCGATCATCACCACCGTATTGCCCGCGTCCACCAGTCGCTGCAGCTGCACCAGCAGCCTGTCCGCGTCCGATGCATGCAGGCCGGTGGTGGGTTCGTCCAGTACGTAGAGCGTGCGCCCGCGCTGGCTGCGCTGCAGCTCGGTCGCCAGCTTGATGCGCTGGGCTTCGCCACCTGAAAGCTCTGTGGCCGGCTGGCCCAGCCGCAGATAGCCCAGGCCGATCTCCTGCAGCAGCTGCAGCGGACGGGCAATGGCCTCTTCCTCGATGAAGAACGCGTGCGCCTGGTCCACCGTCATCTGCAGGACCTCGGCGATGTTGCGCTCATTCCACAGCACCTTCAGCGTGGCTTCGTTGTAGCGGGCGCCGTGGCAGGTGGGGCACGGCGCATAGACGCTGGGCATGAACAGCAGTTCGACGCTGACGAAACCTTCGCCTTCGCAGGTCTCGCATCGGCCCTTGGGCACGTTGAACGAGAAACGGCCGGCATCGAAACGCCGACGGCGCGCGGCGGGCGTAGCGGCGAACAGCTTGCGCACGTGGTCGAACAGGCCGGTATAGGTGGCCAGGTTGGAGCGTGGGGTGCGGCCGATGGGCTTCTGGTCCACCTGCACTACCCGCTGGATGGCGTCCACATCGCCAGCCAGCCGGCCTCGGGTCGCTTCGATCACGGTCGGCGCGTCGTTGGGCGCACTCTCGGCACTGTTCTCCTCGGGCTCATGCCCCAGGTGCAGCAGCACCAGCTCGGGCAGTGCCTGCGCCATCAGGCTGGATTTGCCCGACCCCGAAATGCCGGTCACTGCGGTCAGCAACCCCAGCGGCACCTGCGCGTCCACACCCTGCAGGTTATGGCGGTGGATGCCCTTCAACTCCAGCCAGCTGCTGGCGCTGCGCTGCCGGCTGGCGGCCGCGGGCACCTGGTCGAACAGATACCGGGCGGTGCGCGATTCCTGGACCTTGCGCAGGCCGTCGGGCTCGCCACTGTAGAGAACGCGCCCGCCGTGCTCACCCGCCTCCGGGCCAACATCCACCAGCCACTGCGCGCGGCGCATCAGCTCCAGGTCGTGTTCGACAACGAACACCGAGTTTCCGCCGTCGCGCAACCGGTCCAGCGCGTCGTACAGCGCCTGGCTGTCGGCGGGGTGCAGGCCGGCCGAGGGTTCATCAAGCACGTACAGCACGCCAAACAGCAACGAGCTGAGCTGCGTGGCCAGCCGCAGGCGCTGCAGTTCGCCGGCCGACAGGGTTGGCGTGGCGCGATCCAGCGAGAGGTACCCCAGGCCCAGGCCTCGCAGCTGGCGTACACGCGCCATGACGCCGCCTGCCAGCCGCTGCGCGGCCAGGCGCTTCTCTTCCGACAGGGCCGAGGTCAGCCGCACGTCGGGGGCTCCAGCATGGACAGGTCGGCCGCTTGCAGCCCGCTGCGTGCGATCGCGTTTCGTGGCGCTGCCGCTGGTACGCGCGCCGCGGCTGTGCGCGCTGAAATCGCCCTGCGCGATGGGCCCCAGCAGGTCCGCCAGTTGGTCCAGCGGCAGCCGCATGAACTCACCGATATCCACGCCGGCAAAGGTGACCGAAAGCGCTTCCGGCTTCAGGCGCTTTCCGTGGCAGGCCGGGCACAACCTGCCTTCCATGTAGCGCGAAACGCGCTTGCGCATCAGCGCGCTCTGGGTGTTGGCAAAGGTGTGCAGCACGTAGCGGCGCGCACCGGTATAGGTGCCCATGTAGCTGGGTTCCAGCTTGCGCTTCAGTGCGGCACGGGTCTCTGCGGGCGTGAAGCCGGCATAGACCGGCACGGTTGGCGTTTCCTCGGTGAACAGGATCCAGTCGCGGTCCTTCTTCGGCAGCTTCTTCCACGGCACGTCGATGTCGTAGCCCAGCGTGACCAGGATGTCGCGCAGGTTCTGGCCATGCCATGCCGGCGGCCAGGAGGCGATGGCACGTTCGCGGATGCTCAGCGACGGGTCCGGCACCATCAGCGCTTCGGTCACCTCGTACACATGTCCCAGGCCGTGGCAGGTGCTGCAGGCGCCCTGCGGCGTATTGGGCGAGAAGTCCTCGGCGTACAGCATGGGCTGGTTGGCCGGGTAGGCCCCTGCGCGCGAGTACATCATGCGTACCAGGCTGGACAGCGTGGTGACACTGCCCACCGAGGAACGTGCATTGCTGGCGCCGCGCTGCTGCTGCAACGCCACCGCCGGCGGCAGGCCGTCGATGGCATCCACATCGGGTACGCCCGCCTGGTCGATCAGGCGCCGCGCGTATGGCGCTACGGACTCGAAGTAGCGCCGCTGCGCCTCAGCAAAGACCGTACCGAAGGCCAACGACGACTTGCCCGAACCCGACACCCCGGAGAACACCACCAGTGCATTGCGCGGAATGGAGACATCGACATTCTTGAGGTTGTGCTCGCGCGCGCCGCGCACCTCCACGCAACCGCTGGCTGCGGCAGCGCATGAGGATTCACCGAAAGGGTTGTTGGACATCGTTGCGTTCCTGCAGGCAGTGAGCGGTGCGCCCTGGAGCGCGCCCAAGGACGCATTTTCGCTGCTGCGAGGTGAATGTGGTGAGGGGACGTGCAGCCCCGCCCTGCGGGCATGCAAATGACCCGCAAGCCGCATTCACCCGCCGAGTGCAAGGGGCGCGTGGCGGCGAACGTATCGCTCAGATGGCGATGAGAACCTTCCCCATCACGGTTCCAGCTTCAAGTGCCTGGTGCGCTTCAGCGATCTTCTGCAGATCCACCTTCAAACCGACATGGGGCGAATAGGCGCCACTGGCAAGGCACGCAGTGATGTCCCTGATCGCGTGGATCTTCGCTTCCTGGGGGACCGAATAGATGTACACGAAGCGGAGCACGCATCCGTGCACCATGGCACGCAACAGTGGCAGGGAAAGCTCATCGGTTGCCTGCGCGGCCGCATAAGCGCTGATGACGCCGCCAGAGGCGAGACATGCCAGGTCAAGGTCGAGATTTGCCCGCACATTGACCTCTACGATGCGATCCACGCCCGCCCTCCGGGTATGGGTGTTGATCGCGCCGGCGACATCGTCATTCAGACGGTCCAGCACCAGATCCGCTCCGGCCGCCCTGGCAATGCTTGCCTGCTCGGCATTCATGACCGTGGCCGCGACCCAGGCGCCCGCCCACTTTGCCAGCAGGACGGCGGCGGTGCCGACCACGCCTGCCCCGCCTTGCACCAACACCCTTCGGCCGTTGATGTCGCCATCCGCGAAGAGACAGCGATGCGCCGTCAGTGCCGGAATACCCAGCGATGCACCCACCTCGAAAGAGACATCGCCAGGCAGCGGCACGGCGTGCCCAGCGGGCACGACCACGAACGCTGCAGCCGTTCCGCTCGCCCTGCCGTACTGGGCTTCATAGATCCAGACGCGCTGCCCTATACGGCCCGCCTCTTCCGGGTCGCCCACCGCATCGATGACACCGGCACCGTCCTGGTGGGGAATGATTCGTGGAAAGGGCATCGGCGCGGAGAACCCTGTGCGGGCCTTGAGGTCTGTGGGATTGAGCCCGGACATGTGCATCCGCACCCGGACTTCACCTGGCCCCGGTTGTGGGGTGGGCAGCTCTGCAACGCAGAGCACCTCATCAGCCGGGCCTTGGCGGTCGTAATACGCAGCTCTCATGCGTCTTCTCTCTGATTGCGAAGGGGCTCCCTTCCGGGCCAGCACTATCAGAGGCCAGTGGCAAATTTACAACCAGGCACACTTTGTATATATAGGGATACAAAGTATCCTATTGGAGTGATGATGCCCGCTGGCCTGCCTTCGGATTACCGGTGTGCCGTAGAAGTGACTGTCGAGATCGCCGGCGGGAAGTGGAAGCCGTTGATCGTTCACTACCTGCTGAGCGGCACTAAACGGTTTGGGGAACTGCGAAAGCTGATCGGCGGCGTGACCCAGCGCTCGCTTACCTTGCAGCTGCGCGAGCTTGAGGCAAGCGGCATCGTCCGGCGCGAAGTGTTTGCAGAAGTTCCGCCGCGTGTTGAATACACGTTGACGCCGCTGGGCACCACACTGGCGCCAACACTGGAAGCAATGAAGTTGTGGGGAGAACGCTATCTGGCCAGCAGGGACGGTTAGCCGCTGCGGCACGTCGTGGGCGCACAACCCGCTCGAATCGCCACACCTGCGTCATTACGCCTAGACACGTTCGTACGGATCCGATGGAATGGCCTGCATCGGGGCTTCAGCATGCGCTGCACCTCCACGCTGGAAGAGCCTTGTTGCAGTGCTTCCTCGGGCAGCAGCTGCATGCCCGTAATCGGAGCACCCGAGAACAACGGATTGCTGACCGACAGCTCGCCGAGCTGAAGCACCTGCTTGGAGCCAATCAGAGTGCGTTGGGCATAGGCCTCGATCTGGTCGAAGCGCGAAGGGCCATTGCCATACCTGGACAACGATTGGCGGCTGCGGACGATCCAATCGCCTGGTGATACTTGATCCGCTGTCCACATCCAGCAAGTGCTATGCCGGAAAGGGAGTGGATGGAACGTGGTATGGGCTGGCGTGCCTTGCCTGTGTCGAGTTGGACGCCTCGCACCCCAACTATCTCCTCGCTGTGAGGGCATTCGATTACGGCGGGAAGGCGCTTCGGCAGCGCCTGCATCTTCCTCATGACGCGGTTGCCTTCGTGGTGGAATGCGAAGACGAGGTTTCGACGCAGGTTGGTTTCCGGAAGCTGACCTACTAGTGAAATCGACGGACAGCCTCGATAACGCACTCCAATCCCTGCCAAAGCGGCGCGGGTTTCCAACCGGGGATGGGCACTCCTTGAGGCGTCTTTGAACTGAGCGCGAAGCGAATAGTCCAGTGTGGACGGCTCCCGCCCAAGCCGTGGCCTATTCTTGCCGCTGCAGGGTGAACAGGGTGAGGGCGCGTGCACCGCCCCCATCCTGGACTGGACTCAGCCAGCAGGCTGCATCCCGCTGGGCGTTGCCCGGCGCGACGCCGCCAGATAGCGGCAGTACTTGCCGATGAAGATGCCGGTGAATCCGCCAGACAGCAGGAGATAGGCGGCGCTGAAACCTGCGTTGCTGCTCAGGCCGGGCGCCACGGCGAGCGCCGTTTCAAAACCGTACTTGATGACGAACGTGACCAGCAGCAGTGGCAGCAGGCTGTAGTCGGCACTACGCCACAGCGTGCCCGTGGAGGCGTCCACGCTCAGCGTTGCCCGGCGCGGCAGCAGCCAGCCCACTGCTGCGCCCGCGCAGATGCCGGCCAGCCATTCGCCCCACGCCAACGGCGAGCCGCCATAGCGGTGGCTGATCGACCAGATGCCCCAGGCGCTGAACAGCGCCGGCACGATGGCCAGCTTCCGCAGCGAGGTCTGCCCCGGCCGCATGGCCGCGATGCCGCGCGAGACCAGGAACGCCAGAAGCACCCAGACCCAGATGGGGGTCTGCCAGAGGAGTTGCTGCAGCAGGTTCACGGGAGGTCCTTTCGGTGAGTGCCGGCCATGCAGGCGGCGGTGACRCTCACTATTGGCGGTACGCATTGCCCGGACAAGTGACAGGTGTCAGCGATACGGCCTGCACCCTTCCCTCTGCGCGGCGCTCGGCGATGTACGCGTGTCCTATCGTGTCAGCGTGACCAGCGAACGGATGAATCGAATTCGGTTCCTGTCCGCATGTCGATTGCACCCCTGCTCCACCGGCGTTGTGCCGCTCACCGAATCGCAGCCGAGGCTGCACCACATGGCGTCTTGCCGGCCTGGCCGGCACCACCCTTGCGATGCGGATGTCCGGAATCGGCATTACCGTGACGCATCACGGTGAATGGCATGCGCCTTCAATCGGGCGCACGTCGGGTTCTGATACGGCCCTTTGCTGGCGGGGCCGGCGCTGCAGCCGGCACGGTATGATGCCGACTTTCTCGCACTTGCCATCGCTGTAGCGCGCGTTGCTGTTGGCTCGCGCCGGTGCAGCTGAGACCCCACCCACTCCATGCTCGCTTCCTCTTCCCCCTTCATCATCTGGGCGGCCGTGGCCGTTGCCACCGTCGGCCTGCTGTTCCGGCCGTTCCGCATTCCGGAGTACGTGTGGGCGCTTGGCGCGGCCGCGCTGCTTCCGCTGCTTGGGGCGGTGTCGCTCGGCACGACCTGGCACGCGGTTGCTGAAGGCCGGGATGTCTATCTGTTCCTGGTCGGCATGATGGTGCTGGCCGAGCTGGCGCGGCGCGAGGGCCTGTTCGACTGGCTGGCCTTGTATGCGGTGCGGCATGCGGGCGGCTCGGGGCGGCGGTTGTTCGATCTGGTGTTCCTGGTCGGCACGGTGGTGACGGTGTTCCTGTCCAACGATGCCACGGCGGTGGTGCTGACGCCCGCGGTCTATGCCGCGTGCAAGGCGGCCCGCGCCAACCCCCTGCCCTATCTGTTTGTCTGTGCGTTCATCGCCAATGCGGCGAGCTTCGTGCTGCCTATTTCCAACCCGGCCAACCTGGTGGTGTACGGCAACCACATGCCACCGCTGCTGCAGTGGCTGGCGCAGTTCGCGCTGCCTTCGCTGGCGGCGATCGGTGCCACGTATCTGGTGCTGCGCTGGGTGCATCGCCGCGAGATCGCGCAGCCGTTGGCGGCGTCGCCCGAGCATCGCCCGCTTACCGAGGGTGGCCGGCTGAGTGCGCTGGGGGTGTTGTTCACCGGCACCGTGCTGCTGGTGACCTCCGCACTGAACGGCCCATTGGGCCTGGCTACGTTCTGTGCGGGCGCGCTGAGCGTAGCGGTGGTGGCGATCCGCCAGCGCCGCAGCCCGCTGCCGCTGTTGCGCCACGTCTCCTGGGGCGTGCTGCCGCTGGTGGCCGGCCTGTTCGTGCTGGTTGAAGCGGTTTCGCAGACCGGTGTCATCCAGACAGCGGCCAGCAACCTGCAGGCGCTGGCGCAGACCTCGCCGCATCAGGCGGGCTGGCTGGCCGGAGGCGCAGCCGCACTGCTCAGCAACGTGGCCAACAATCTGCCGGTGGGCCTGGCGGCGGGCTCGCTGGGCCAGATGGCCGAGCTGCCGGCGCAGACACGCGCGGCGTTGCTGATCGGCGTGGACCTGGGCCCGAACCTGTCGGTGACCGGCTCGCTGGCCACCATGCTGTGGCTGGTGGCGTTGCGCCGCGAAGGCGAGCATGTCAGCGCGCTCGACTTCCTGCGTGTCGGCGCGCTGGTGATGCCGCCCGCGCTGATCGGGGCGTTGCTGCTGCTCTGATCAGGCGCGGGCTGGAACGCCAGGCCACCTATCGCGACCAGCGCAGCGCCCAGGATCGGCAGCTGCTTCACAGACACTTGCCCGGTGCAGATTACTCGGCGTAGCTTGCGGTGTTCTTGCCGTGCCGTTTTGCGTGATAGAGCGCCTTGTCCGCCTTCGCCAGCCAATCTTCTGCGCTGCCCGTGCCAGCCGCTGCGGCGATGCCGATACTGACGCTGAACTGGATATGGGCTGTTTCAGGGGCGCCCGGCTCCTGCAGGTAGTGCCTTATCTGCTCGGCCACATCCATGGCCTCTGCCGGTATCCGCTGGCGCAGCAGGACGGCGAACTCATCACCGCCCAGGCGCGCCGGCATGTCACCCGGCTGGGCCAGCTGACGCAGCACCACGGCGATGCGGCGAAGCACCTCATCGCCGGCACGATGGCCATGCGAATCATTGATCCGCTTGAAATCATCAACATCGAGCATCAGCAGGCACGCATCGCCGCCGTGGTGCTGCCCCGTCTGCAGCATCTGCTGGGCGCGCTGGATCAGGAAACCGCGGTTGGCCAGCTCCACCAGCGGATCCATCCGGCTCAGGCGCTGCAGTTGGCGATTCTGTGATTTCACCCGGCGCGCCAGCCGCCAGCTCAGCACGCTCAACCCGATGCCGTAGACGAACAGGAAAGGCAGGCTGAGGACAACGGTGCGCTGCGAGGTGATGGGTTGATAAGGCAGGCCCAGGGCAAGCCAGGTAGCGGCGAACCCGACCACCAGGGCCAGGGTTGCCCTCGTTGCCAGGCGGATGCCGCCGGCGGCGATCTTGTCGGCCACCAGCAACGCGGCAAACAACGCACTTGGCACCGTGCTGAGGGCCATGAAGGCGATCCATGCGCCTCCAAAGAGAGAGTCGACGATCATGCAGCGGAACTGCGCTGCTGCAGGCTCGCGGGCGCGACGTGTCAGGAGCATCGCCAGCGCCGGCCATGCGATGGCGTTGAGCAATAGCAGCACCCAGGGCGCAGCATCCGCCTGACGCTCCAGAATGATCGAGGCAATCGGAAGCGCGCCCAAGCCATTCCCCACGAAGCGCATCCAGCCGATGCGCCGGGCTGCACCGACGCCCTCGACGGCGACTTCTGTTGAGTCAGTGAGAAACGGCATTGCCAGCTCTCCTGATGATCACTCCCCTGCAATTCACCCGGACACCCCTTTGTGCGCGAGTCTGACATCTGTACGTCAACGACAGGTCAATGAGGCAAGGGAGTGCTGCCATCGCAGCCGCATGCCGAGGCTGCGCACATGGGTTGATGGGCCGTGCGGCAGCCCTTCATCCGCCTGTGTTGCAGCGTTAACGCCCCGTGGCAGAGGCTGGTCAACACGCCCGAGGAGCACACTCCAGTGAACGAGAAGAAGCTGCGGGATGACCTGCCTTTCAACCCTGGCGCCGACGTGGACGATGCGTCGAAGAGCCATACCCCGGACAGGCTCAGGAATGACAAAGCGACATGGAAGGAGCACGACATGCCCGACGATGGTGATGACCCCAAAGCTACGCCCGACGACTACGAGCGGCCTGATCCCGATCCGACCGGGTAGGCACGGCGGGTTGACGCCAATTGAAGCCAACGTGCGTGCCACGCGGCATGGCGGGCCTCCTTGCTTAAGGTGCGCCCGCAGAGCGCGCTGTAAGCGCGCGCCGGATCGCGTGTTGCCGGCCAGCGGCCGGCACTACCGGACGCGACGCACGGGCAACGCCGGGTCATTCCCGGCGGACGCGGAGATGGGTAGCGCCGGGCCATGCCCGGCGGATGCGAAGAACAGAAGGGCCGGCAGGCATTCGATGCGGTGGAACAGCCGCGGGGAGTTCCTGGCTTCTGCTGCGGACAGGTGATCAGCTGGYGTCGACGCCAGCCAGATCGCCATCGCTGTCGATCTCCCAACGCAGTTCGAAGTTCAGTTCCAGCTGTCGTCCCGGCTGCAACCGGGTCGGCGCCAGCGTGAATCCGTCGGGTGGGCCGGTCTGCGGCTCCACGCAGGTGGCGTGCACTGCCCCGTCGTAGACCACCCAGTGATCGGTGTCGGCGCTCAGCCGCAGCCGCTGGCCGGCGGCAAGCAGCGTCACTTCGGCCTGGTTGATGAAGCAGTCATCCCACGGCCCCTGCGTTGGCTGCACGCAGGGCAAGGTGGCGATGCCCTCCCCGTCGCGCGGGTACATCGCGCTGGGTGCGAACAGCAGTCGATCCGGCTTGCGGAACCAGGGATGCCAGCCAAGCACGGCTGGCATTGCCATGGCACCGGCCTGCACTGCGAGGCGCAGCGTCAGGCGGTCGGGTTGCACGAGGAGATGCTGCGATGCCCTGCCTCCGAAGGGCCAATAGGCGTCCTCAGGCAGGTCCAGCGACAGCGAGGCGCCGTCCGGTTCAAGGCGGTCGATGCGCCACGGCCGTGAGAAGCCGACGCCATGGATGGCGTGCATTCCGAAGTTCACCGGCAGCTGATAGGGCCTGCCTTCGAAGACGAAGCGTCCGTGCCGGATGCGCCCGGCCCAGGGCAGCATGGGATAGCACCCCCACGCAATGCCCGCCTGCCCTACTTCATGTTCGCTGACGAGCCAGTCCACACCGTCACAGCGTAGTTGGGCGATGCGCCCACCGGCTTCCGGTGCAAGCGCGACCTCCAGCCTGCCTGCCCGCAACCAGTGCAGTGGGCCGGCAGGCAGTGCCGCCTGCGCATCATCCGTGGGCGAAGTCGGCTCAGGTGCCATAGGGATGGATCGTCCGGATGCTGCCATCTGCTTCCATGTGCAGCGGTGTGCACTTGACCGAACGCAGGTGGGTGACCCCGCCGGACAACAACGCGTCGTGATAGAACAGGTACCACCGCCCCTGGAACGCACAGATGGAGTGATGGGTGGTCCAGCCCACCACGGGGGTGAGAATCACGCCGCGATAGGTGAACGGCCCGTACGGGCTGTCGCTGGTGGCATAGCACAGCAGGTGCGTATCACCAGTGGAGTACGACAGGTAATACCGGCCCTGGTACTTGTGCAGCCACGGTCCTTCGAAGAAGCGACGGGCATGGTCGTCGGCGCGCAGCGGCTGCCCGTGCTCGTCCAGGATGACGATCTCCCGGGTGGGTTCGGCAAGCCGGGTCATGCCGGCGTCCAGTCGCCCGATACGCGGGCCCAGTGCCGACGCCTCGCCTGCAGGTTCTTCATGCGCCGGGTCGTAGCGGTTGTCGCGATACTTCTGCAGCTGGCCACCCCAGATGCCACCGAAACAGAGGTAGTGCGTGCCGTCGTCGTCCTCGAACACGGCCGGGTCGATCGAGTACGCGCCCTCGATGGGATCGGGCTCTGGAGTGAACGGGCCCTCCGGCCGATCCGCCGCCGCAACGCCGATGCGGAACATGCCGTGGGCGTCCTTGGCCGGGAAGTACAGGTAATAGCGGCCATCGCGGGAGGCGGCATCCGGTGCCCACATCTGCTGGCTGGCCCAGGGGACGTCGCGCACATGCAGCGCCACGCCGCAGTCGGTGGCCTCGCCCTCCGGTGTTTCCATCCGCAGCACGTGGTAGTCCTGCATGCCGAAGTGCCCGCCCTCATCGTCGAAGGGGGCGCCGCTGTCGATGTCGTGCGATGGATAGATGTACAGCCGCCCCTCGAACACATGGGCCGAAGGGTCGGCCGTGTAGATGTGGCTTACCAGGGGCTGGGAGATGGCGTGCGCTGCCAGTTGCTGCAGATCGCTGCCCTGGCGCCGCGACTGCAGGTCCTGCTCGATGCGGGTCTCCATGCGCTTGTTGATCTCGTAGAAGAAAAGCAGCGCGACTGCAGCCAGGAACGGCAGGGAGCAGTACACGCTCACCGTCAGGCGGATACCATCCACCACGGCTTCGGGCTGTTGCGGTGCGCCTGCCTGGTAGCCGTGATGGGCGAGGATGCCGGCGACCAGCGCGCCACCGATGCTGAGCCCGATCTTCAGGCCACACAGCATCGCCGAGAAGACGATGGCGGTGGCACGGCGATGGTTCTTCCATTCGGAGTAGTCGGCGACGTCGGCGATCATCGCCCACAGCACCGGGATGGTGATGCCGTAGCAGAACCCGTGCAGCATGAAGGCAGCGAAGGCCACGGCGACCGCCGTGGGCGGGAAGAAATAGAACGCCAGCAGGAACACGGTGGACACCAGCAAAGCACCGCCAAAGACATCACGCTTGCCGAAACGGTCGGCCAGGCGGCGCGATACACCGATGCCCAGGATCATGCAGACGATGCCGCAGGCGTTGAACAGGCTGAATGCCGATGTTGCCGGATCCTTCGGCCAGGCGAACCCGGCCAGGCCCAGACCGTTGAGTGCCGCGTTGACGGCGCCGATGAAGCGGTTGAAGCCGGAGCTGTCGAGAAATCCCGCCAGGGCGGCCTCGCTCATGTAGTACTGGAAGTAGTAGACGTAGGTACCGCCCTTCAGCGACAGGTTGATGAAGACCAGGATGGTCAGCGCCAGCATCACCTTCCATGGGCGGTTGCGCAGCAGGTCGGACAGGTCCTGCAGCACCCCGGCAGTCTGTTCCTTCGCCGGYCCGATGCGCTCGCGCGTGGTGGCGAAGGTGATCAGGAAGAACACCGTTCCCACCACCGCAAATACCGTCATGACCCGCTCGAAGCCCAGCACCCGGTCGCCGTCGCCGAGGATCAGCACCAGCGGCAGCAGCAGGACCTGGATGATGAACTGCGCGATCATCACCGCCACGAAGCGGTAGGCCGACAGGCTGTTGCGCTGGGCCATGCTGCCGGTGAGCACGCCACTGAGTGCCGAGTACGGCAGATTGTTGGCCGCATACACGAGCATCAACAGGCCGTAGGTGGCCAGGGCGTAGACGACCTTGGCGCGCGGCGCCAGGTCGGGGGTGCTGAAGGCCAGCAGTGACAGCACCCCGAAGGGAATCGCCGTCCACAGGATCCACGGCCGGAACTTGCCCCAGCGGCTGACCGTGCGATCGGCGGCGATGCCGATCAACGGGGTGAACACGAAGGCACCGAGCACGCCGATCACGAAGATGATCGTGGCGGCTGTGGCGGGCGGCAGCCGATACACATCGGTGTAGAAGAACGCGAGGTAGGTGATCAGCGTCTGGAAGATCAGGTTGGCGGCCAGGTCGCCCAGGCTGTAGCCGAGCTTCTCCCGGATGGACAGCGTGTGCCCGGTGCTTTCCATGCGGCGCGCATCAGTCACGGTTGGTCTCCACGGTGAACCCGGCCCTCGCGCGGATGTCGGCGCTGGAGCTGCCCACCCATGCCTCGTACGCGCCCGCCGGCACGGCATAGCCGCCGCGCGCGTCGTCATAGTGGCGCAGGGCCTGCTGCGCTTCCAGGTCGAACACCACGGTGCGCCGCTCGCCTGCGGCCAGGTGCACACGCTGGAAGCCGCGCAATGTCTGGCGTGCGTCGCCTGGCCCGGCCTGCAGCCGTCGCACATACAGCTGGACCACTTCGTCGCCGGCGCGCTTGCCCGTGTTGGCGATCTCGACCTGCAACTTGAGTGTCCCGTCGTTGGCGATGCGCGTTGAATCTAGCTGCAGCCTGCCGTAGTCGAAGCGGGTGTACGACAGCCCGTGCCCGAACGGATACAGCGGGGTACCGCGGAAGTAGCGGTAGGTGCGTCCTTCCATCGTGTAGTCGTCAAAGGCCGGCATCGCCTCGTCCGCCTTGTAGAAGGTCACCGGCAGGCGCCCGCCCGGATTGACGTCGCCGAACAGCGCCTGGCCGACGGCAGTGCCGCCGCGTTGCCCGGGATACCAGCTCATCAGGATGGCGGACAGATTCTGCTGCGCCCAGTCCACCGCCATGGCAGAGCCGCCGGTGAGGACCATCACCACCGGTTTGCCGGTGCCATGCAGCGCTTCCAGCAGCGAGCGCTGGGGCGCGGGCAGGCGCAGGTCGGTACGGTCACCGCCGGCGAAGCCCGGGTAGTTGACCTTCATCTCTTCGCCTTCGACGTCGCCGGTGAGGCCGCCCACGAACACCACCACATCGGCGTTGCGCGCGGCCTCCAGTGCCGCTTCGAACGGCGGCTTGGCTCCGGGCATGCGCCACCCCAGGCGGACGCCGGCATCGCGCTCGGCGTCGAAGTACTCAAGCCTCAGGTCATAGGCGCGGCCGGCCTGCAGGTCCAGGTCCACGCCATCGCCGTGCAGGCGATCACTGTTGGCCCAGTGGTCGAGCACCCGCTTGCCGTCCACGTAGAGGCGGAAACCATCGTCGGCGGCCGCCTCGATCCGGTAGCGCCCCGAGACGGGCGGCAGCAACTGGCCAGTCCAGCGGATGCTGAAACCATCGCTGGGGATGCCCTGCCCCGGTGCGGCTTCACCACGGGCCAGCAGGTTGTCGGTCGGGGAACCCCGATCCCAGCGGAATCCGATCTGGGCATCGGTGCGGACCAGGGCCGGAGTGCCGGAAAGATCGGCGGTACGGAAGTACTCGCCGCGCAGCCCGCGCTCCGGGGAGTCAGCCGACGGGCGCAGGTAGGTCGCTTCGATCAAGGGTGTAGCGCTGGGATCGTCGCGCCCTTCAACCAGGTCCACGCCGCGTGCGTAGCTCACCTCGATTCCCTTGGCGGCATCGCGGATGCCCTGCAGGAGGGTGACCGGCGCGGCCGGGGTGCCGAAGTAGTTGCCGAGCAATGCCATGGTGTCATCGGCCGTGGGGCCGATCACGGCGATGCGCTTCAGGTTGCGGGACAGCGGCAGCACGCCATCGTTCTTCAGCAGCACCAGCGATTCCTGGGCGGCCTTCAGGGCCAGCGCATCATGCGCCGGAGCCTGGTTGACCGACGCGGGAATCTGCGCCCAGCGCACGCGCTCGGGTGGGTCGAACATGCCCAGCCGCATCCGCGCGGCAAACAGGCGGGTCACCGCATCGTCGATCTCCGCCTCGCTGATCAGGCCCTGCCGTACTGCCGCCGGCAGCGTGGCGTACTCCTGGCCGCACTCCAGTTCGGTGCCGTTGCGGACCGCCAACGCGGCGGCCGCCTCGCGGCTGGGAACGATCCGGTGATGTTTCCAGATGTCGACGATGGCCCAGCAGTCGGACACCACGTAGCCCTTGAAGCCCCAGTCGCGGCGCAGCACGTCGCGCAGCAGGAACCGGCTGGCGCTGGCGGACTCGCCGTACACCCGGTTGTAGGCGCCCATCACCGCGTCCACCTGCCCCTCTTTCACCAGCGCCTCGAACGCGGGCAGGTAGGTGTCGTACAGGTCGCGCTTGCTCGGGCGCGCATCGAAGTGGTGGCGATCGGCCTCGGGGCCACTGTGCACGGCCAGGTGTTTGGCGGTGGCGTCGAGCTTGCGGTACACCGGGTCATCGCCCTGCAGACCGTGCACGAAGGCCACGCCCATGCGGGCGGTGAGGTACGGGTCCTCGCCGTAGGTTTCCTGGCCACGGCCCCATCGCGGGTCGCGGAAGATGTTGATGTTCGGCGACCAGTAGGTCAGCCCCTGGTAGCGGCCATGCGAGCCCTCACGGAGGAACTGGTGGTGCTTGGCACGGGCTTCGTCGCTGATGGTGCTGGCCACCTGCCCCATCAGCGGCACATCGAAGGTGGCCGCCAGGCCGATGGCCTGCGGAAACACGGTGGCCTGCCCTGCCCGCGCCACGCCATGCAGGCCTTCGTTCCACCAGTCGTAGGCGGGAACGCCCAGGCGCTCGATCGCGGGCGCGGCGTTCTGCATCTGCGCTGCCTTCTCCTCCAGGGTCATCCGTGCGACCAGGGCAGCGGCGCGGTTTTCGAAGCTGGCCGAGGTGTCGAGCCAGGGCGCGGGCTCGGCTGCGTAACCCGTGCCCGCCAGCGCGATGGCAGCGCACAGGGCCAGCGGGCGGAAGATGGGAGTGCGCGTCATCATTTGCTCCTCAATGCACGCTCGTCGCGCGCGAATGGTCCCAGCAGGGCGCCGACGAAGCCGCCTGCACGATCCGTACTCAACACCGTTCCGTCCACGGCATCGGCCAGTGTCTGCCAGCCACGCCCGTCGCCGCTGTCGAAGGCGAACGCATAGCGGCCTTCGTCACCAGCGATCTTCAGGCGCAGCGACGTCGCTGCCGTTGCCTGGCGCGTTGCCAGGGTGCGGGTGACACCGCTGCCGTCGCGCGCTTCCAGGAAGACCGCCACGCGGTCACCGCCGAGGCTGCGCACGCCAAGGAAATACCAGTGGGTCTCGCTCTGGAAAGCTGCCAGGCCTGCGGCCACGCCCGCCGCCGGCCGGGTCATGGCCGTGCTGGATTCGAAGCGCAGGTGCTGCTGGCGCCGGCCGAGGAACGCGGGGTTGCGCAGCGTGTCCAGGTTCTCCGCCAGCGGATGCACGGCCAAGGCCCCCGGTCGCTCGCGCAGGTCCGCCCACGGCTGCCTGGGGATGCGCACGCGCAGCCAGCCGCTGCCGAGTGCCGGCGCATCGAATTCGTCACGTTCGGTGAAATTGCCGGTGGACGGCGCCTGCGACGCTTCGCCCTGCATCCAGGAGGGCGCTCTGGCCACATACGGAATGGCCTGGTTGGCCGGCAGGATCACCGGCCAGCCGTCACGCCATTGCACCGGCAGCAGATAGGTCTCGCGCCCGGTGTTGTAGTGGCGCGTGTCGTAGTTGCGGCTGGCAAGGAACACCGCCCACCATGAGCCGTCCGGCCCCTCCACCAGATCCGCATGCCCGGCATTGGTGATCGGCAACGGCCTGTCGGCGGGCAGGTCACGCTGGGTGAGAATCGGATTGCCCGCATACGGCACGTAGGGCCCCCATACATTACGGCTGCGCAACACCACCTGCGAATGTTGCGGCCCGGTGCCGCCTTCCGCGTCGGAGAGGTAGTACCAGCCATCGCGTTGGTAGATGTGCGGCCCCTCGATCCAGATAGGGTTCCTGGCCGGCTCCACCCCGCCGTCGATCAACACCTTGCGGGGACCTACCGGGGCGAAGGTCGCCAGATCAATCTGCTGCATCCAGATGGCACGGTGGCCCTCGTAACGTGGCGGGCCGGGCGGTACATCGTTGTTGAGCAGATACACGGTGCCGTCGTTGTCGAAGAACAATGACGGATCGATTCCATCGATGCCAGGCAGCCAGTGCGGGTCGGACCAGGGACCGGCAGGATCACGGGCGGTAGCGATGAAGTTGCCGCCGCTGTCGACGGCCGTGGTGACCACGTAGAACATGCCGTCGTGGTAACTGATGGCCGGCGCGAAGATACCGCGCGACACGCCCAGTCCGTCGAAGTCCAGCTGCGACGGTCGGTCGATCACATTGCCGACCTGCTTCCAGTGCACCAGGTCCACGCTTTCGAATACCGGGATGCCCGGGAAGTAGGTGAAGCTGGAATTGACCAGATAGAAGCGCCCGTTTGCGGCGACGATGCTGGGGTCGGCATGGAACCCGGCAAGAATCGGGTTGCGATAGTGCCCGGCCGGCAACGGCGCATCGAAGGCCACGTCGCGACCGCTGTACTCGAACCAGTCGAAGTAGACCGGCGGCGCGGGCGGCGCTGCCCACGCCTGCGGCAGCAACGACATCAACACGAGTACTGGAGCCAGCAGCAGACGCATCAGGGAACCTCCGCAGGGGTGATGGAAAGCTCGAACGGGCCGGCGGGCGCCCCACTGCTGTCGCGCAGGGTGCACACCGGGCCATCGGCCCAGCAGTAGCGCACGCGCCCGCCCGCGTCTGCCAGCGGGCTGCGCAGCACGACGTCGTGCCCGTGCAGCACCGCGTCGGCGTAGYGGCAGTGGTGCGCATCGGCGTCGCACAGCTCGAAGCCGATGGGGCCGTTSGCGCCGGTCGTGACCARGGTGCCGGTGAYCCCGTTGAAGCGGATACGCACGCCGGCGCGCGTGGCCGATGCTTCGCGTGCAGTTGGGCCGGCGGGCGCCAGGCTGCGCTCGCCATAGACCACATGGCGCGCTGCCCGCGCCAGCCGCCGGCCCAGTTCCTGCTTGTTCGGCGGGTGGATGTCGTAGGCATCGCCGATGTCGATGGCCACGGCCAGCCCGGTGCGCGGGTCTTCCGCCGCAGCGAGCCGCTGCGCCTCGCGCACCTGCGCCCAGCCACTTTCAACCGGCGCCACGGGTGGCTGGCCATAGCCGGCCAGCTGCACCAGCAGCAGCGGCGTGTGCGCGCCGAACCGCCCCCGCCAGTCGTCACGCAGGCTGCGCAGGCGTGCGAGGTATGCCGTTGCGTCACCGGTGTTGGATTCACCCTGGTACCACAGCATGCCGCGCAGGCCATAGGCACCCAGCGGCGCGATCATGCCGTTGTACAGCGTCGACAGTCCCGTGGCGGCGTGCCACGGTGCCAGCGGCGGCGCCTGTGCGCCGGGCGCCACCCGGTACTGCCAGCGGGCATCCAGCTCGATGCGCGTACCGTCATCCAGGCCGATGGCGTGCGCGCTCGCGGGCCCTGCAAGGCCGCCCTCACCGTAGGTGTCCAGGACATTGATCACCACGGTGTTGGCGCCGGCTTTCAGCAATCCGGCTGGCAGCGCATAGGTTCGCCGCTCGCCCGCACCGTACTGGCTGCCCACGGCCACGCCGTTCACCCAGGTCATGTCCGTCTCGTCGATGGGGCCGAGCTCGAGCTGTGCGCGCTTGGCGGCCTGGTCGGCGCTCAGTGTCACCTGGGTGCGGTACCAGACCATGCCGTTGTAGCCGGCCAGCGCTGGCACACCCCAGCGCTCCCACGCCCCGAGCGTGGCAGGGGCGCGTTGCCATCCACGGCTGTCGCTGCCTGGCTGCCAAGGTGCATCGGCGGCGGCGGCATCGGCGCGTGTTGTCCACCAGTGTTGCCACTGCTGGCCCCAACGTTCGTTTGCCGCCGCCGGATCACGCGCGTACAGCGCGAGCACGTCAAGCGCTGGGCCCAGGCCACCCTGCATGCGCAGGGCATTGCTGCTGGTCCAGGCCTCGATACGCGAGCCGCCCCACGCTGCCTGGATCAGCCCCATCGGAACGTCGACGGTCCTGCGCAGTTCACGCGCAAAGTAGAAACACGCGGCGGAAAAGTCACGCACGGTGTCCGGTGACGCGGGGCGCCATGCCACAGATGCGGAAAAATCACTCTGCGGTGAAACCGCCGCCGCCTTCGGCACGGTGAACAGGCGGATCCCCGGTTCCGTAGCGGAGGCGATCTCGCTGCCTGCATCAAGCGCGCGCCACACCRGAAGCTCCATGTTCGACTGCCCGGAACACAACCAGACATCGCCGATCTGCACGTCGCGCACGATCTGGCTGGCATGCCCGGACCGGACCGACATTTCGTAAGGTCCGCCGGCTGCGGCAGGCGGCAGCGTTGCGTGCCAGCGGCCATCGCCAGCCGCGTGCGTGCTGACAGCGCGCCCGGCAAACGCCACGGAAACCGGGGCGCCCGGCGTGGCCTGGCCCCATACCGGAATCGGCCGGTCACGCTGCAGCACGGCGTGATCCTGGAACAGCGGATGCAGCAGCGCCATCGTTGGTTCCTGTGCCGCTGCACGCGTGGCGCAGCCGCCCATGGCAACCAGCAGCAGCCATCCCACCCACGACGTCGGCTTCATCGGCCATCTCCTGGCGCGGAGGGAAACTGCAGGGCCTGGTACCAGACCAGCGGATGCGGCGGCGCGGCTTCGCCTGCGGGCAACGGTCTGCCGCTCACCGACTGGAAGTACGCCACGCTGGCATCGCGCCACCACTGTGCTTCGCGCTGCTGGATACGCAGGAAGGCCGTGACCTGCGCATGCCGTTGCGCATCCACCTTGCCCTGCAGCCCCGCCCAGGTGGCCTGCATGCCCTGCACCTGCCGTACCCCCCGCGAGTAGCGCCCGACCAGTTCGTCCCACAGCGTCCGCCCCGAAGCCATGCGGTGATTCCACGGCACGTGGTGGAACCACAGCAGCAGCGGCTCCGGAACCCGCGCCAGATCGCCATACTGCTCGGCCACGCCGGGGGAATACTGGGCCACGGCGTTGCTGCCGCGTGCGGTGCGGTCGAAGCCGATGCCGTTGTGATCCGCACGGTGGTAGTACACCGACGTCCAGTCCGCGCGCGGGCCGACATCGACCCATGGACCGGGACCATAGTGGTGCCCCCGCGCCATCAGATGGTGCAGGCCCAGCGGCGTCATGTAGTTCACCGCAGCCTCGCGCGAGGCCATCATCATCCCGACGATGGGCTGCACCACGCCGGGATCGGCCGAGAACGTCAGCGCCGCCCAGTCCGCCGCGATGTCCTGGGCCGATTGCCGCGGATCCCACGCAAGGCGCCCGAAGGCGTACCAGTTGGCCTGGTCGAAGTGCGATCCACTCCAGGTGCGGTCGGTGCCGATGTTGGCGACCCCGGCCATGCCGGCCAGGGACTGCGCCACGGTGGCCCCMTTGCCGCGTATGCGGGTGTCGGACCGCAGCACTTCCTCGTACAACGGCCCCAGGTAAACCAGATGCGTGGCAAAGCCCAGGTACTCCTTGGTGATCTGCACTTCCATTACCAGCGGCGTGCGCGGCATGGCTCCGAACAGCGGATGGAACGGCTCACGCGGCTGGAAGTCGATGGGCCCGTTCTTCACCTGCAGCACCACGTTCGGGCGGAACGCACCATCCAGGCCGGCGAATTCGCTGTAGGCCTGCGTGGCGCGGTCCGCAGGAACGTCGTGCGCATAGACGAAGGCGCGCCACATCACCACGCCGCCGTGCGCGGCCAGCGCATCCGCCAGCAGGTTGGCGCCGTCGGCGTGCGAGCGGCCGTAGTCCTGCGGGCCGGGCTGCCCTTCCGAATTGGCCTTCACCAGGAAGCCACCGAAATCGGGAATGCGCGCGTAGATCTGCTCGGCTTTGTCGCGCCACCAGCGTTGCACGGCCGGGTCGAGCGGATCGGCGGTGTCGAGCCCGCCCAGCTCGATGGGTGCGCTGAAGCGTGCACTCAGGTAGACACGGATGCCGTACGGACGGAACAGATCGGCCAGTGTTGCCGCTTTGTCGAGATAGTCCGGCGCAAGACTCTGTGCGTTTGCATTCACGTTGTTGAGCACGGTGCCGTTGATGCCTACGGATGCGTTGGCGCGTGCATAGTCGGTGTAGCGCGGGTCGCGCCACTCCGGCAACGTCTGCCAGTCCCACAGTGAACGGCCTGCGTAGCCACGTTCGACATGGCCATCCAGGTTGTCCCAGTGATTGAGCACGCGCAGCCGGAGCCGTGGCGATTGACGCACATCGAGAGCGTCCAGTGCCGCGCCCGTCTGCAGCAGCCGCAGCAGATGGAACACCCCGTACAGCACGCCGATATCCCGCGGTGCGGCGACCAGCAGCGCATCGCGCCCGCCCACCTGTGTGCGCTTGAGCAGGTAGCCTTCCTCGCCCAGCGGCTGCATCTGCGCACGCAACGGCGCGATCAACGCCGAAGACTGCGGCGTACCCAGCACCAGCATAGGGCCGGTGGCTGCCGTACCCGCCAACTGCGGAGCGCTGCCGAGCAGCCCGGCCAGTCCACGCTGCAGTTCATCGCGCGCGGCGCGCTGCGTGGCTGTGTGATCAGGGGCCACCACCTGCCCCAGGCGGGTGCGGTAGTCGGCAGCGAGGGCCGGTTCGAGCGGAACGTAGCGCATCCACAGGGCATGGCCGTCCTCTGCGCGCGCGTCGCCCATGCAGGCCAGCAGCGCCAGCAGCGCCAGCACGGCAGCGAACATCCAATGACACCGCTCGCCATCCGGACCGGACCGTTGGGCGGCCGGCAAACCTTGTAAGCTCCGGACGTGCGCGGGCTTCGGCAGCGTCACAGAGAAGAACGGGAGCGCGTATTGGACAAGCCGAAGAAATCGGTCCGCCGCAAAACCAGTGGCGTGACGATCGACGAGGTGGCGGCCCTGGCCGGAGTGTCGCCGATGACGGTGTCGCGGGCGATCAACCAGGGCAAGGTGCGCGACGTCACCCGCGAGCGCGTGATGCGCGCAGTGCGTGAACTGGGCTATACGCCCAACCTCGCCGCCAGTTCGCTGGCCGCCGCGCAGCACACGCGTATTGCACTGATCTACACCGACCCCAGCGGTGCCTACCTGCGCGAACTGCTGGTCGGCCTGCTGCGCGTAGCGTCCAACGCTGCCATCCAGCTGGTCATCGACTACTGGGACGAGCCGGGCCCCGCGGCCCAGCGCAAGGCCGCGCGTGCTCTGGCCGGGCGGGTGGACGGCGTCATCCTGCCGCCGCCGCTGTGCGAATCGAAGCCCGTGGTGACCGAGCTGGTCAAGGCCGGCATCCCGGTGGTGGCTATCGCGCCGGGTCACCTCGGCAATGACATTTCCTGCGTGCGCATCGATGACTTCCACGCCGGCAGGGAATTGGCTGAACACCTGATCCAGCAGGGCCACCGCCGCATCGGCTTCATCTGCGGGCGCACCGACCTCAGTGCCAGCGCGCGGCGCTATGACGGCTTTGTCAGCGCGCTGCACGACGCYGGGCTGGAGGTCGACCCCGCCCTGGTCGAACAGGGCGACTACACCTACCGCTCCGGGCTGGCCGCTGCCGAGAAACTGCTGTGCCAGCCCAGGCCGCCCACCGCAATCCTGGCCAGCAACGACGATATGGGCGCGGCGGCGATCTCCGTCGCGCACCGGCGTGGCCTGGAGGTGCCCCGCGACCTGTCGGTGGTCGGCTTCGATGACAGCTCCGCCGCCACGACGGTCTGGCCCGAGCTCACCACCATCCATCAGCCCATCGCCTCGATGGCCGATGCCGCCATCGAGATCCTGCTGCGCACCATCCGCCGCCGCAGCGAGGGCGTGCGCGTGTTGACCGACCACGTGGTGCCGCACCGGCTGGTGGTGCGCGATTCGGTCACGCGCCCACCCGGTTCCCGATAGCGCAGGACGAAGCGTCACGGTCACGCGCCTGCGCACCCGATGCTGGTCTCCGCCTCGTTCAGGGCGCCCAGCGCGACACGTGACACCGACAGTGTCATCGCCCCCGCCGTTCCGATCGACCACGGGCGATCCAGCTTGCCGACGTCCGCACCTGCGGCTGCAAGGCACTTCAGCGGCACGCCCACGCGCGTCCATTGGCCCACCGGCAGTTTTGCCAGCGTCGACGTGAGCGCAATGCGGGCCGAGCAGCCCGTGCCGCAGCCCACCGCCAACCAGGCCTCGCCACGGGGTGCAGACTCCACCCGCAGCGTGGTCAGCAGCATCAGGTCGCCGTTGCTTTCGCGCTGCAGGTCCAGTGCCGTGTGTGACTGCAGCGCGGCAACTGCCTCAGCCTTGCCCGACCAGGCCAGGCGGCGGCCGTCTTCCTGTGCCAGGTGGTCCACGCCGGTGACCTTGAGCAGATCGCCCTCCAGGGCCTCCGGCACCTTGGTGACCGTGACGCCCTGCCCCGTGCTGTTCTGCAGGCGCAGAGCCATGCCTGAACCGGCTTCGCCGCGCGCGAAGAAGACGCCGGCGGCACCTTCATTGCCGGTTACCCCGGAGACTTCCGGCAGCGCCGCCAGATCGCCGTTGTCGGCGTAGGACAGGCCGAAGCCGAAGGCGAACTGCGGGTTGTAATCCTTCTGCCCCACATTGTTGGCGTACTGCGTCGCCGTGCGCGGCCAGCTGAAGCTCAACCTGCCCTTGAAATCGTGCTGCACGCTGCCATCAGGCCTGCGCAGCAGCACGTCGGCAACGCCAGCACCTTCCGAGCCGGGCAGCCACGCCGCCACGAACGCATCAGCGGCGTTGATCTCGCGGTTGACCCACAGCGGGCGTCCGCTCAGGAACACGGCCACCACCGGAATGCCGTCGGCCTTCAGCCGCTTGATCAGGTCAAGGTCGGCATCGTCCCCCGGCTTGTAGGCCAGCGTCGGCAGATCGCCCTGGAACTCGGCATACGGGCTCTCGCCGAATACCACCACGGCCACATCCGGCTTCGTTACATATTTCCCATCGACCGCCAGCACTGCCTCGCCACCCGCGGCCGACGCCTGCTGGGCGATGCCCTCGTAGATCGTGTCCGCATTGGGGAAGTCCTTGCGGGTCGTGCCGGTGCCCTGCCAGTTCAGCGTCCAGCCGCCGGCCTGCTTGCCCACGTCGTTGGCGCCGTCACCGGCCACCAGGATCCGTTGCTTGGGCGACAGTGGCAACACGCCCCTCTGGTTCTTCAGCAGTACCAGCGATTCGCGCACCGCCTGCCGTGCCAGCGCACGATGTTCCGGTGCGCCGATGAGGGCGAACTGGCCGCCGACCGCACGTGTGGACGGCTTGCCGGCCTCGAACAGACCCAGCCGCATCTTGACGCGCAGGATCCGGCGCACCGCCTCGTCCAGCCGTTGCTGGCTGATGGTGCCGTTCTTCACGGCGGCCAGCGTGGTCTCGTAGAAGCCCTTCCAGCTGTCCGAGGCCATGGCCATGTCCAGGCCCGCATTGATGGTGGCCGGGCAATCGGTGGTCGTGCAGCCCTTGACCTGCCCGTGGCCGTTCCAGTCGCCCACCACGAACCCACCGAAGTGCATGCGGCCCTTCAACGCATCGGTCAGGTACTGCCTGTGGCCATGCATTTTTTCGCCGTTGACGCTGTTGAAGGAGGCCATGACGGTCTGCGCGCCTGCAGCGATCGCCGGCGGATAGCCGGCCGCGTGGAAGCGCGCCAGGTCCGCTTCGCTGATCCGGGTATCCCCCTGGTCCTTGCCATCGGTAGTGCCACCGTCGCCGAGGAAGTGCTTCACCGAGGCGATCACATGACGACCATCGAGGAACGCGGGCGTACCCACTTTGCCCTGCAGCCCTTCGACCATTGCACCGGCATAGCTGGCCACCACCTCGGGCGATTCGGAATAGCCCTCATAGGTGCGCCCCCAGCGGTCGTCCTGCGGTACCGCCACGGTTGGTGCGAACGCCCACTCCATCCCGGTCGCACGGGTCTCCAGCGCGGTCACCTCGCCGATCCGGCGCAGCATATCCGGGTTGCGGGCCGCGCCCAGGCCGATGTTGTGCGGGAACAGCGTCGCGCCGATGATGTTGCTCTGCCCGTGCACGGCATCAATGCCGAACAGCACCGGAATCGCTTTGCCGCCGTTGGAGGTGTCCATCGACGCCGCGTAGAACGCATCGGCCAGCGCCAGCCATTCGGCCGGCGCGGCATCGTAACGGCCACCGGGATCTGAATTGCCACCGGCCAGGACCGAGCCCAACCGATAGCGGCGCACGTCGTCGGGCGTGATGCTGGCGATATCTCCCTGCACCAGCTGGCCGACCTTTTCCTCCACCGTCATGGTGGCCATCAGGTCGGTGATGCGCTTTTCCAGCGCGGGGTCCTCGGCCAGTGGCCAGGCGACCTGCGGCCACGGGTCCGGCGTCGCGGCTGCAGTTGCAGCTGCTTTCTCATCCTTGCCGCAGGCCGCCAGTGCCAGCAGCAGCGTGGTCAGCAGCACGCCAGCGTGGGCGCGTCCAACGTGTCGATGGGTCATCGCGTTCATCCTTCCATCTGCTCCAGTTCCTTGCCCTTGGTTTCGTGCACGTGCCTGAGCACGAAGAACACCGAAATGACCGCCGCCACCAGATAGATGCTGTACGTGGCTGCCAGCCCGGTGGCGGCCAGCAGAATCGGGAAGGTCACGGTGACGGCGAAATTGGCGGTCCACTGCGCCGCACCGGCCACCGCCAGGCCCGAACCGCGGATCTGATTGGGGAACATCTCGCCCAGCATCACCCACATCACCGGGCCCCACGAGATGTTGAAGAACACGACATAGGCATTGGCCGCCACCAGCGCCAGCGTGCCCATGCCCGCAGGCAGCTGCAGGTGCGTATCGACCAGCGAGCCGCTGGCGRATGCGGCCACCAGCAGTGCCAGTGACACCGCCATGCCGGCCGAGCCAACCCACAGCAATGGCTTGCGCCCGATGCGATCGATCAGCAGCACGGTGACGATGCAGGCGCCGATGCTGAGCGCACCGGACAGCACATTGATCAGCAGCGCGTCGTTCTCGGAGAAGCCGACGGCCTGCCAGAGCACGGCACCGTAGTAGAACACCACGTTGATGCCGACCAGCTGCTGGAAGGTGGCCAGGCCGATGCCGACCCAGACAATCGGGCGGATCCTGCCGGTGGCCTTGTTACGCAGGTCCGACAGCCGCGGCCGATGGTGGTCGGTCGACAGCGAAGCGTCGATCTCGGCAAGCTTCGCCTGCGCCTCGACACCGCCGTACAGCCGCGCAAGCACCTGCAGCGCCTCGTCCTTGCGGCGCTTCACCATCAGGTAGCGCGGGCTTTCCGGAATGGTCAGCAGCAGTGCCAGGAACAGCAGCGAGGGCACGGCCTGCATCCAGAACATCCAGCGCCACGCCGCGTGCCCGCCCCACAGTGCCTCGGTGGACGCACCGGCGGTGGCCGCCAGCAGATAGTTGGACAGGAACGCGACGGTCAGCCCGCTGATGATGGCGATCTGCTGGACCGTGGCGAGCCGGCCACGGTAGCGCGCCGGCGCGACTTCGGCGATGTAGGCCGGGGAGATGACACTGGCGGCCCCCACCGCAAAGCCCCCCAACACCCGCGCGACGATGAACATCGCCGAGGAGGATGCGGCGCCAGCGCCGATCGCCGACAGCAGGAACAACACTGCCGAGACGATCAGCACGTTGCGGCGGCCGAGACGGTCGGCCAGCCGGCCGGCGCTGAAGGCACCCACGGCGCAGCCCAGCAACATCGAGGCGATCTCGAACCCCTGCATCCACTCGCCGGATCTGAACGCCTGGTGCAGGCCGTCCTGGGTGCCGTTGATCACGCCGCTGTCGAACCCGAACAGGAATCCGCCAATCGTCGCCACCACGCTGATCAATACGATCAGCCGGGTGTTCTCTCCACCGCTCATTGCCTGCTGCATTGCTGTGCCCCTCCCCGGTTCGGTGTCATCGATGCGAGCCGCTGTGCTCAACGCAGCAGGTACTGGTTGATCAGGTTCTCGT